>JAEXPL010000357.1 GCA_023446865.1 Verrucomicrobiota bacterium
TTCTGCCCCGCGGGTGGTATGGCGTCGTCGGGGGCGTTCTGCTCACCGCGGCGCTGTCGGCCGCGGACGCGCCGGCCGGCGCGCTCGAACAGGCGCCGCTCGCCCCTCGCTCGGGGCCGCGGGGCGCGACGCTGTTCGCGAACCTTCCGCCGGAGCAAACCGGGATCGTCGCCGACAACAAGTTCGACGATCCGTCCATGTGGGCCGCGCATTACCAGGAGTTTGTCTATGGTCCGTCGGGTTGCGGTGTCGCGATCGCCGACTACGACGGCGACGGTCGGCCCGATGTTTTTGTCGTGAGCAAGACCGGCCGCTGCCGCCTCTTCCGCAATCTCGGCAACTGGAAGTTCGAGGATGTCACCGACCGCGCCGGCCTTCCCGGCGCCGGGGGTGGCTGGGTCAAGGGACTCATCGGTGGCGACAACCCGGCCGCCGACACGATCGGTCACTGGAAACAGGGCGCAACCTTCGCCGACGTGAACAACGACGGCCGCCTCGACCTCTACGTCTGCCGCTTCGGCGCGCCGAACTGGCTCTTCATCAACCAGGGCGACGGCACCTTCAAGGAGGAGGCCGCGGCGCGAGGGCTCGCGCTGGTCGATGCCAGCGTCGTCGGCGCGTTCTGCGACTACGACCGCGATGGCTGGTTGGATGTCTACGTGGCCACCAACATGCTCGATGCCACGAAGCATCCGCAGGGGCAGCCCGACCATCTCTTCCACAACCGCGGCGACGGCACCTTCGAGGAGGTCACCGCCAAAGCCGGTATCTTGCCCACGGAAACGTCCGCCCATTCCGCAACCTGGTGGGACTACGACGGCGACGGCTGGCCCGATCTCTACGTGGCCAACGACTACGCGGTGCAGGACTTCCTCTACCGCAACAACCGCGACGGCACCTTCACCGACATCATCACCCAGGTCGTGCCGCGCACCCCGCATTCCTCGATGGGCGCCGACCTCGGCGACGTGAACAACGACGGGCGGATCGACTTCTTCGTCGCCGACATGGCGGCGACCTCGCACCAGAAGGACCAGCGCGGCATGGCGCAGATTCGGGTGCTGCTCCACGCCGGCGCCTACGACGAGCTGCCCGCGCCGCAGTTCATGCGGAACACGCTCTATCTCGGCACCGGCACCGGACACATGCAGGAGGCCGCGTTCCTCGCCGGTGTCGCGAGATCGGATTGGACGTGGGCGCCGCGGTTCGAGGACCTCGACAACGACGGTCGCCTCGACCTCCACGTCACCAATGGCATGACCCGCGAGTACCACAACATGGACCTGCTCGCCCGAACGCTCTCGATCGAGAGCTTCGACGAGATGCGGCGGCTCCTGCGGACCAGCCCCGCGATGGCCGAGGCCAACCTCGCGTACCGAAATCGCGGTGACCTGCAGTTCGAGGAGGTCGGCGCGCAGTGGGGCTTGAACCAGGTGGGTGTCAGCTTCGGCTCCGCGTTCGGCGACCTCGACGGCGACGGCGACCTCGACCTCGTGTTCGTCAACTACGAGGCCGGCCCCACGGTCCTGCGCAACGACAGCGACACCGGGCATCGCCTGATCGTCGCGCTGCGCGGCACCCGCTCCAACCGGTTCGGCGTCGGCGCCACGGTTCGGATTGAGACGGCCGAGGGGCCGCAGGTTCGCCAGCTCGTGGTCGCGCGCGGCTACGCCTCCGGCAGCGAGCCGACGCTCCACTTCGGCCTTGGCGACGGCACCGTCGTCCGCCGCCTCACCGTCGAGTGGCCGAGCGGGCAGACCCAGACGTTCACCGACGTTCCGGCCGACCGTCGCCTCACGGTCACGGAGCCGGCCGCGGTCCCGCCAGCTGCACCGGCGCCGGTCGCGAAGCCCACGCAGTTTGCCGACGTGAGCGCGGCGCAGGGGCTCGCCGTCGAGAGCCGTGAAGGGCCGCTGACCGAGGGCCGCGTGCAGCCGCTCATCCCGTTCCGTTTCAGCCGGCGCGGCCCGGCGCTCGCCGCGGGCGATCTCGACGGTGACGGGCGCGACGAGTTCGTGCTCGGCGCGTCGTCCCGCGATCCGCTGTGCGTGCTGCGCGCCGGCGCCGATGGCCGTTTTGACGCCAATCCGATCGGTGCCACCGGTCCGCTGCCCGATGGTCCGATCCTCGTGTTCGACGCCGACGGCGACGGCGATGCCGATGTGCTTGTCACGAAGTCGGGCAACGCGAAGCCCAACGGCGCGGCCGAGTACCAGCCGCAGCTCTGGCTCAACGACGGTGCCAACGGCCTCGCGCCCGCGGCGGCCGCCGCTTTGCCGCCGCTCCCGCTCAGCGCCGGCGCACTCGCCGCTGCCGACTTCGACCACGACGGCCGGCTCGATGTCTTCCTGGGCGCGCGGATCCAGCCCGGCCGCTACCCGCTCGCGCCGCGCAGCGCGCTGCTGGCCAACCGCGGCGGGCGGTTCGAGAACGTGACCGACACGCTCGCGCCGGCGCTGCGCGACGCCGGTCTGGTCACGGCGGCGCTCTGGAGCGATGTCGACGGCGACGGTTGGGT
>JAEXPL010000392.1 GCA_023446865.1 Verrucomicrobiota bacterium
CGTCGCGCCCCGCACCCCACGCGCCATGAAGGGCCGGTCTGCGCCCGGCCACTTCGGGTGGGCGCCGCAGTGGCTGGCATAGGCCGAGAGAGTCCAGTCGGAGACTGGACCTATGGGGCCGGCCTGCGACCGGGCGCG
Organism: Verrucomicrobiota bacterium; assembly: GCA_023446865.1. Classification (GTDB taxonomy): domain Bacteria; phylum Verrucomicrobiota; class Verrucomicrobiia; order Opitutales; family Opitutaceae; genus CAJCBL01. The sequence continues at coordinate 139 of JAEXPL010000392.1, forward strand.
CCAGACCCGAGCACGCAAAAGGGCGCCGGAATCCGGCGCCCTTTTGTTTTCTTGAGATGAGGATTCGGCTCAGGCCGCGGTGCCGCAGCACTTCTTGTACTTTTTGCCGCTGCCGCACGGGCACGGTTCGTTGCGGCCGATCTTCGGCTGCTCGCGCTTCACGGGCTGGCCCTTGGGCGCAACTTGGCCGACATAGACCCAGTTGCCGTCCTCGCGACCGAAGATCGCGGTCTCGACATGCTCGTGCTCCTTGCCCTCGGAGCGGAAGCGGGCGGAGAACTCGACCAGACCCTGCTCGTCGGCCGGGCCGCCCTTCTCGGTGCGCAGGATGGTGAGGCCGAGCCACTCGGAGCTTTCGGCCCAACGCTTGGCTTCGTCGGCAGAGTAGTCCTTGCGCTGCTCGGCGCAGAGCGAGCGCTCGAGGTGGGCGTACTCGCGCTGGACATAGGCCGAGTAGCGCGAACGCATCAACGCCTCGGCCGTGGGCGCAGGGGCGCCGGCCAGAATCGGGCCGCAGCAGGTATCGAGGGACTTTCCGGAACCGCAGGGACAGTTGCTCATAAAGCCGGACCTTATCGGCGGATGCTCCCGGGGCTGGCAACTCCGGAAGCTGGGGTGGCGCAACCGCTTTCCTGCTTACGCTGGGCTTGGCCCGCTCGCGGACTGCGGCGGTGGCGTCAGCGGCAGGACGAGGCGGAACGTCGTGCCCGTGGGGCCGGTGGCGGCCAGCGTGAGCTCGCCGCCGATCTGGCGGGCGAGGAGCTGGCTGATCGAGAGCCCGAGCCCCGAACCTCCGGTGCGGCTGCTGCGGCCCGGAACGAACAGCTGCGCGCGCTGCGCCTCCGGAATGCCCGGGCCTTCGTCGGCCACGGTGAGCACCAGGGTTCCGCCCTCGGGTGCAAGCGACACGGTGACGGGTCGGCCGGGCGGCGACACGGCGACGGCGTTCTGGACGAGGTTGGCGGCGATGAGGCAGAGGACGCCGCCGCGGTGACTGTCGAGCGTGCCCGAAAACTGGTTGGAGACGGCGAGCGGCACGCCGTGCCGGGCGGCGTCGGCGCCCGAGCGCTCGCGGATCGCGCTGGCGAGCTCGGGGCCGTCGATCTCATAGCGGGCGTTGGCGCCGATGTCGCGCAACAGGGCGACGGTTTCCTGGATCATCGCCTGCATGCGCTCGGCGTAGTCGGCGGCGGAGCGCCAGTCGGACTCGCCCTGGGCGGCGACCGCGGCGCGCAGGCCGGCGACCGGGCCCTGCAGCCCGTGGATGAGATGCGAGGTGATCTGGCCGAGGGCGGACGCCTTGGCGGCGAGGGTGAGCTCGAAGTGGGCGCGGGTGAGCCGGTCGTTGCGCTCGGCGATGGTGCGCTGTGCGCGGTGCAGGCCGTAGGCCGCGCCGGCCATCACCAGCGCGACCACCACGGCACCAAGCGCGAGGGTGGTGACGGTCTGGCGACGCAGCCGGGCATCGATCGCGGCGAGCTCGCGCGCAAGCGGCCGACCATCGATCGTATAGCGGACGAAGCCGAGCGCAGGCGCCGCCGGACGTGCGGGCACGGCCAGCAGGACCTCCAACACGGGGACCCGGGCCTGCCCGGGGGCGACGCCGGCGAAGTACTGGTCGAGGGGGAAATCGGGATGGTAGCGCGAGATGGAGCCGGCGGACTGGAGCCGCACGTAGTCGTCGATCGGCAGCTCGACGAAGAGTTGGTCGACGGGCACCGAACCGATCGTGGAGCCGGCGGCGTCGAAGACGGCGACGGCGATCATGCCTTCCTGTCGTGCGCTGCGCAGGAGGGCGGTGAGCGGTGGCCGGTCCGGGCTGGTGTCGTCGGCGACCTGCTGGAGGGCGAAGGGCCGGAGCACCGCGGCTTCGCGTTCGATGATCCGGCGATGCAGCTCGCCGACGAGTTCGGCGCGGGACCGCAGCACCATCACCGCAAAGGCGGCGAACAACAGCCCGCCAGTGCCCAGCGCGGCCAACGCGAGCACAAGAGCGGGACGGCGGAAGTGGAGCGGGCCGGTCACGGGCGATGGATCGTCTCGCCCGAGGGCAGCGGGATGGCGAGGGTCTGGAGGGCGGCGTCGAGCAGCAGCCGGCGCTGGGCCGGGGCGAGGCCGGGTTCGAGGAGGGCGCTGCGGTAGTCGCGGTATTTCTCGCGCAACTCCTCGGCGAGGCGGGCCCGCTCGAAATCCTCGAGGAGGTTGTCGACGGACTTGCGATCCTGGACGCCGTGGTTGGCGCGATGGTGTTCGGCGAGGGCGAGGCGGAGCTCGTTCTTCTCCCGGTTGAGGAAGGCGATCTCGGTCTGCTGGTCGGCGGAGAAGGCGGATACGGGCACGGCCAAGCCCGCGGGGGTGGTCGTGCCGGCGTCGCGCACCGTCTGGTTGAGGGTGGCGTTGAGCTGGCGCAGGAGCGCCTGCTTGCGGTCGCGGTAGGCGTTGAGGCGGGCGGCGAGCGCGGGCGGAGCCGAGGGCGCGGCGGGGAGGCCGTCGAGTCCGGGTGTGCCGCGGAGCTCCGCGCGGAGCGCTTCGGCGAGGGTTTCCAGGGCGGCGAAACCGGTCGCCTGCCGGCTGGCGAGTTGCCGCAGTCCGGCGGGGTCGCCGAGCGAGTCCTGGTTGAGGCTGGCGCGCAGCTCGTCGCCGAGGGCGCGGCGGGCGGCGGTGTAGGTGGCGACGCGGTTGGCCAGCCGGGGGGAGACGGAGGCTGGGAGGCGCAGGCTGGCGCCCTCCGGCGCGAAGAAGAACAGCGTGCCCGAGGCGGCCGGAGCCGGCCGCATCTCCCCCTCGGCGGCGAGCGAGAGCAGCAGGCGGCGTTGCTCGGGGGAGAGTCCATCGGCCTGATACGCAGCGATGCGGAGCAGCGTGAAGCTGGTCCCGAGGCCGGCGGTGGGCGCCGGCGGGCGGTCGGACGGCGAAGGGCGCCACTCGTCGCGCAGGCGCCCGAGTTCGACCCGCAGCTGCTCGGCGGTCGCCTCGAGTTCCTGCAGGCGGCCGGCCTGGCGCCCGGCGCAGGCGGCGAGGGCGGCCCGGCGCGCCTCCGGATCCGTGCCGGAGGTCTCGGCGAGCGCGGCGCGCAGTTCTTCGAGGAGCGCAACCTTCGACGCGCGGTAGGCGTCGAGCTTCAGGCGCTGGCGGCGCGAGAGGGAGTCCTCGGCCAGGCGCGAGGCGAGCTGCGGGTAGAAGAGATCGTGGACGTGGGCGGCGAGTTCGGCCGGCGGTGCCACGCCCGTGTCGAG
>JAEXPL010000445.1 GCA_023446865.1 Verrucomicrobiota bacterium
GGTGGATCTTCACCCACGGCACGGGATCGCCCGAGTCGAAGCTGGCGCGCACCGGGGCCAGCAGCGGGCTGTCCTTCTTGATGATGCTGTGGCAGTTCATGCACGTCTGCGCCGACGGCACGGTGGAATGCGGGCCCTTGTCGACCGCGGTGTGGCAGTAGCGGCAGTCGAGGCCGAGCTGGCCGGTGTGCAACGCGTGGTTGAAGGGCACCGGCTGGACCGGCGCGTAACCGACACGTGTATACTTCGGCGTGAAGTAGTAGGTGACGCCGGCCGTGACCAGCCCGCCAACCAGGATCAGGAGGACGACGATCTGGAGCGGCAGGCGGTTGGCCGACTTGGGGAATACCAGCGACATGAGTCGGGGAGAGCGGGAGTGGTGCGGGGGAAGCGGAGAGGGAGAAAATCAGACTTCGGCCGGATGGCGAGCCACGGCGCGCGGGTCCGGGCGCACAAGCGTCGAGCCGGCGGAGGCGGCCGACGAGGGAGCCGAGCCGGGGAGCGTGGGCTCATCCGCGGCCTTCGCCCGGCCGAACAGGCGCGGCAGGGACCAGAACGTGGCGAACACCACGGACAACTTCAGGAGGAAAGATTTACGCGAATCGGGAGCGCTCACGGGTAGCGGAGTGCGAGTGACGATTGGGAAGCGGGAGCACTAAACCAAGCGGGGCGAAATCATGTAAACGAAATTGCAGGAAGCGAATCGAAGTTTCAGGACGCCTGCGTTCCCCGTGTTGCAGAATGCAGTGAGCTAATGGGGCTTCCGCGCCCCGGTGGAAAACGGCGTTTAACCCCCCGCGGTTCGGTCCGATACGACGGCAAGCGCACCATGAGTCCGACGCCCGATTTTCCCTCGCCGCTGAAGCACGCCGCCGACCTGCCCTCCCTCGACGCCGAGCGAATGGACATGCTCCGCGAGCTCTGCCTCGACGCCGGTCAGGACCTGCTCCGCGACATGCTCGGCAGCTGGGAAAACGAGGCCTCCCGCCACCTCGCCAACGCGCAGAAAGCCATGGCCGATTCGAACGCGCAGGCCCTGAAGACCGCCGCCCACGCCCTCAAGGGCAGCTGCGGCAACATGGGCATCGTCCGCCTCGCCGAACTCGGGCGGCAGCTCGAGCATCAGGTCGAGGTACCCGCCGAGGCGAAGGCATTGCTCGACGAGATGGTGGCCGAGTTCAACGCCGCCCGCGAGAAGCTCGCCAAGATCACGGTGTAAAGCCCGTTTCCTTCATGGCGTAGCGGAAACCGTAAGGTTTTCGCAGAGGGCCAAGCGCGAAACTCTGACGAGTTCCGCTACGACAGTCCGCGACCGGCGCTCGTGCGGAGGGTGAAAGATGCGTTGTAGCGTTCGGCGCAGCAACCGCCCGCCGCCTCGACATTGCCGTCGGTCGCCGCCGGTCGCCATCGACGACGCGCAACGAAGTCGCACGTCGTCCTACCGTACGAACCCCGCCGGCGTTGAACCGTGGACAGGATCGACCGTTGTTCCCATCCGATGAAACCCCTTCTCCCCCTCGTGCTCCTGCTGGGAGCCACTTCCCTCCTCCGCGCCGATTCCACGCCCGCCACCACGGCCCTCCCGCCGGTCCCGCTCGCCCGCACCGAGGTCCGCACCCTGCCGTTCACGGGCCCGAACCGCCAGTACCAGCTCCATGTCGCCCTACCCGAATCCTACGCGACAGAGAAGGACCGTCGCTACCCCGTGATCTTCGTGACCGACGGCTACTGGGACCTCCCGACCCTCCACTGCTCCTACAACAACTTCACCTACGACAAGGTCGTGCCCGAGTGCATTCTCGTCGGCCTCGCCTACGCGGGCGACAACCCGAACTTCGGCGCCCTGCGCAACTGGGACCTCTCGCCCGTGCCCGTCTTCGACAACGGCGAGAACTCCGGCCACGCCGCCGACTTCCTCGCCCTGCTTGAGAAGGAGATCATCCCGCTGGTGGAGCGCGAATATCGTGCCGATCCGCAACACCGGGTGCTCGCCGGGAGCTCGCTCGGCGGCCTGTTCACCCTCTACACGCTGTTCACCAAGCCCGAGCTCTTCGAGGCCTACATCGCCGCCAGCCCCGCCACCGGAATCCACAGCGACTGGCTCTTCGCCTACGAGGAGCAGTTCGCCAAGTCCGGCCGTCCGCTCAAGGCCCGGCTCTACATGACCGGCGCGGAGTACGAGTGGCCGAAATTCCTCGACGCCATCAAACGCTTCGACGCCCGCCTCGTCATGCGCCGCTACCCCGAACTCACCTACCAGTTCCGGATCATCGACGGCGAACGCCATGCCGGCACCAAGGCCGAGAGCTATGCCCGCGGCATGCGCTTCGTCCTCGCCCCCCTCGCCCCCGAGACCGGCCCCTCGAAGGACGAGTGAACGAAACGGCTCGGTTGCACGCAGCCGGGATCATGCAGTCCGCGAGTAGGTCCAGTCTCTGACTGGACGCCGGAACACGTGGGCCGGTGGTCACGGCTAGCCCGGAAGTTTCACAACGCGAGCGGAGGGAGCGGCGAATCGCCGTGGCGGAATTCGTGAGAATTTCGCAGTTTGTCCCGGACGAAAGTCTCACGGCTTCCGCTACGGTGTGAAATAGGCGCGCTAGAGTCGTAGGTGTCCGGGCGGAGACCGGACCCACGGGGAGAGCATGCTGGCTGGCAGTTTCACCAACGGTGGCCGAACGCCCGCTCGTCGATCTGCGGCAACTGCATAATCACGGCTCAGAGCAAAGCCGGCCCGGGAGAACTTCCCGGGCCGCTCTGTTTTGCACCACGCCAAGCCCGCGTCACGGCGCGAGGTCACCGACCAGGTCGGCGGCGGTGGCGAGGTCGAGCTGCACGTTGTCGTAGTCGACGCGATCCCACCCGTTGCCGGTCGTGCGGAAACGGTAGAAGCCGACCGCGCCGGTCGTCACCGGGGAGTCGAACGCCTTCGTCCAGAGCGTTGTGCTGCCAAGCCTGAACGTCGCCGTGACCGTCGCGCCCGAAGTCGCGAGCGTGAGCGCGCCACGACCGGTCGCGCTGAGCACCGGCACGGTTGTGATCACGGTGTCGACGCCCGCCGCGCGGCGCACAAGCCGGCCGCCGAAGTCGAAGTACGTGAAGTTCGCGGCGTCCTGGTAGAGGAAGACCACGCCGCAGTCGCCGAAGGCGAAGTCGTAGTCGAAGGCGAACGTGATGTTCCGGAAAACGTTCGTGGTCACGACGAGCGCGGGATCGAAGTTGAAGACCGTGCTGAGCCAGTTCTCGCCGTGCGAGTCGAGGGTGCGGAACTTGCCGAGTCCGGCCGGCATCGTCCACGCGAGACCCGCCGTCGCCGGGCCATTGAGGAACGGGTCGCGGACCTGAAGACGGCCGTCGCTGAAGTTGTCGACGAACCGCAGCGGCGCCGCCGGCGCGGGCGGGAAGCTGTACGACTCCGCCGCGGGCGTGCGGTCCTGCACCTCAAGCGCGCCGAGATCGGGACGGTTGTCGCGGGGCAGGCCGGAGAGATCGTCGTCGAGCTGTTCGGCGAACGGCGTCGCGCAGTCGCCGCCGAGCCGCGTGCCGGCGTCGATCGCCGCGCTGCCGGCGAGCAACGTGCCGGGCAGTTTCCCGGTCGCCAAGTAGTCGTTGATATTTCCCGGAATCGTCTCGTACGGAAGCGTGGCGGAGACGACTTCGCCGCGGCCGCGGGCGTTGCCGGAGGTCGAGTTGAGACGGTAGAGGTTGTGCCCGGTGAAGCTCGTCGCGGCGGTGGGATAGAAGGCGGCGAGGCTGCCGTCGGCGAAGATGTTGTTGTAGACGAGCCCCTCGCCGAGGCCGGTGGGCCAGG
>JAEXPL010000068.1 GCA_023446865.1 Verrucomicrobiota bacterium
GGCGAAAAGGGTGAAGAACTCGCGGAGCAGCTCCGGATACGAGAGCCCGGCCCAGCTCTGCCATTTGCCGGAGAGGTCGGGCAGCGACTCGGGCAGGAACAGCCCGCCGTCGGGTGCCAGACCGAGAGCGACAGCCTCGGAGAAGGAGACAGGGGGCGTTTGGCCGCGGGTGGAGATGAAGCGCATGGCGGGAAAAAGTAGTGAGAAGCGAGTAGCGGGTAGCGAGTAGGAAAACGGCGCAGACCCGCACCGGTGCAAGTCCCCCTGCCCGTGAGCTGCGGCTCAGCGCAGTTCGCCAGGGTTCAGCTTCCGCACCCGCATGAAACGCGCGCGCAGATGCTCGTCGAGGGCCCGCCGGGTCTCGGCCGGGATCTTCGCCACCAAGCTGTCGAGGGACGGCAGACGGCTCGGCGCCGCTCGCGGTGTCGGCGGCGCGACCACAGGCGGCATGTCGTCTTCGGACAACATGGCAGCTTCGTCGGCCGCGCTGGGGCCGATGGGCTCGCCCTCCTCCACTTTGCCGACGGTCTCAGCGGTGATGGCTTCGCCCTCGCCTGCTTCGACCTCCGCGGCTTCACCGCCGGACTCAGCCGTCAGCTCTTTTTTTTTTCGCCGGCGGGAGAAGCTTCGGCGAGCGCCGCGATCTCCTTCAGCACGCTGTCGAGCGCGCGGGAGCGGCTGCCTTCGACGGCTTTGAGCAGAGTGATCTCGAAATTGACCTTCTCGGAGAGGCCGAACTTCACGCCGCCCTCGCCTTCGTGCAGCGCATCGAGGAGCCGGGTAAGTTGTTCGGTTGTCATCTCGGCGCCGAGGCTGCGGCTCTTGCCACCTTGCTTGATCGCGTCGAGCAGCGCGCGACGCACCACCACCTGTAGATCGGCGAGCAGGCGAAAGAGATCGCGGCCGCCGGCATCGAACTCGTCCACCATCGCCACGAGTTTGCGGTGGTCGCCGGTGGCGACGGCGGCGGCGAGCTTCGCCACCTGCTCCGCGCCGACGAGTCCGTAGACATCGAGGACGTCGGCTTCGGAGATCTTCTGGCCGCAGAACGCGATCATCTGGTCGAAGATCGACTGCGCATCGCGCATGCCGCCGTCGGCCAAACGCGAGATGCTGGCGAGGGCCTCGGGGGTGACGTCGATCTTCTCCGCCTCCGCGATGCGCTTGAGGCGTTCGCCGATGAGTTCGTCGGAGATCGGGCGCAGATCGAAGCGCTGGCAACGCGAGACGATGGTCGGGAGAACCTTCTGCGCCTCGGTCGTGGCGAAGATGAACTTCACATGCGCCGGCGGCTCCTCGAGCGTCTTGAGCAGCGCGTTGAACGCCGCGGCCGAGAGCATGTGGACCTCGTCGATGATGTAGACCTTGTAGCGCCCGGCGGCCGGCGCGTACTGCACGGTTTCCCGCAGATCGCGCACCTGGTCGACACCGTTGTTCGAGGCGCCGGCGATCTCGATCACGTCGAGGTGGGTGCCGGCGGCGATGTCGCGGCAGGCGGCGCATTCACCACACGGCGACGGAGTCGGGCCCTTCTCGCAGTTCAGCGCCTTGGCGAAGATGCGGGCCGTGGAGGTCTTGCCGGTACCGCGCGGGCCGACGAAGAGGTAGGCGTGCGCGATCCGGTTGCGGGTGATCGCGTTCTTGAGCGTGCGCACGACATGGTCCTGCCCGACGACATCGTCGAAGATCTGCGGGCGCCACTTGCGGGCGATGACCTGGTAGCCGGTTTGCGACACGGGAGAAATCGGGACAAAAGAAACCGCCCGACACTCGCGGCCGAAGGCGTGGAGCGCTCGGCCGGTGCGGGCGGATGCGTGGGACAGCTCAGACGGCGGCTTCGCCGCGCTCGTCGGTGCGGATACGGATGACGTCCTCGACCGGAACGACGAACACCTTGCCGTCGCCGATCTTGCCGGTGCGGGCGGTCTTGACGATCGCGTCCACCACCTTGGCGGAGAGATCGTCGCGGACGGCGACCTCGATCTTCACCTTCGGCAGAAAGTCGACGGTGTACTCGCTGCCACGGTAGATCTCGGTGTGGCCCTTCTGGCGGCCGAAGCCCTTGACCTCGGTGACGGTCATGCCCTCGATGCCAATGCTGGCGAGAGCTTCCTTAACTTCCTCGAGCTTGAAGGGTTTGATGATGGCGATGATCAGTTTCATGGGACTCGAAAGGTGGGCGGAGAATTAGGGACCCGACGGACGCGAGCAAGGTTTGTTTGGGGAATTTTCGGACGAAGACGGCGGAAGCGAGTTTTCCCGCGGCACCGGTCAATCGACGGGTTCGGCCGCGCGCAGTTTGGCCTCGTCGGTCAGGGTCTTGAAGTCCTCTTCGTCGAGGATCGCCTCGGCCGCGAGCTGGAAGGCTTCGAGGAAGCCCTGCGCCGCGCCGCCCTTGAGCCCCTCTTGGGCGGACTCGCGGATGTTGGCGACGACCTCGGCCGGCAGCCGTTCCTCGGCAACCTGCATGAAGAGGAACCGGGAGCTGTGGTGGCGCCGGGCGGGCTTGGTGCGGATCGACGGCTGCGGAATCGGCTTACCCGCTTCGCCGTAGAGACGGATGTTCACCGCGTTGATCGCCTTCTGCGCCTCGTTCCAGAGTGTCTGCAGGTAGGCGAAGTCGCCGGGAAGTGGATGCGCATGCTGGGCCGGCCAGTCACGCACGCCGAAGATGAACTTCAACAGTTCCTGCCGGTAGACAAAGTCGGTCTGCGTGGTCTGGACCGGCAGCTTCATCGTCGCCAGGCCGGACGACAGCCGGGCGGCGGGCGGAATCGGCTTCGGCGCACCGGGCACCGGTGCGGTGATCGGGCGGGTCGGCGGAGGCGTTGCGGCCGCCGCGGGCTTCGGCTGGGCCTGAGCCGCTGGAGCGGGCGCGGCCGCCGGGGCTGCGACGGGGGCGACAGGGGTCGCCGTCGCGGGCTTCAGAAACGCCATCAGTTGCTCCACCTCCTTGGCGGTGGGCTCGACATACTCGTTTGCGATTCGGCTCAACCGGGTCGGCTCGATTCCGACTTGGCGGGCGGTTTCGGTGAGTGCACGCGCCTTGCGCTTTTCAGCCAGTGCGGAGAGCAGCCAGTTGTCCATAGATGTCGTGGGTCAGATGACGCCGGAAAGGATAGTCCTGCGGCGGAGCCTTTCGAGATGGGCCAAAACGCTCCCCCCGGTCAACATAAACGACAGTTTCCTGCATAACTTGAGCATAAACGGGCGGTGCGAGCGTCCGGTTTGCTTTGCTGATCTACTCCGCGTAGACCGCTTCCGTACGAATGATCTCCCTCCGCCGCTTACTCCTGCTTTCGCTGTTCGGTCTGTTCGCGATCGGCGCCCACGCCGCGCCAATCGACGACACCGCGCGCCACTTCCTCGCCACGTATGAACAGATCCGAGCGGCGCTGGCCGCCGACGATCTTCCGGCGGCGCGCGAGGCGGCGCGGCCCCTGCCCGAGACGAAAGCCATCGCCGCCGCCGGCGATCTCACGAGCGCCCGGAAAGCGTTCAAGGAACTCAGCGTCAGAGCCGTCGAGCTCGCGCGCGGCCAGCCCGGCTTCTACATCGCGCACTGCTCGATGTTTCCCGGTGGCGCCGACTGGGTGCAACGCACCGAGGAGCTGTCGAATCCCTATTGGGGCAAGGCGATGCCGCACTGCGGCGAGCTTGTGAAGTGAACCCGGCGATGGCGGCCAACACCTCCGGCTATCGCGGGCGATTGGCACCCTCGCCCACCGGCTATCTCCACCTCGGACATGCGCGGACCTTCTGGACGGCGCAGCAGCGGGCCGCCGGCGGTGCGCTAGTCCTGCGCAACGAGGATCTCGACCACGCGCGGTGCCGCCCCGAGTACGTCGCCGCGATGATCGAGGACCTGCGCTGGTTCGGCTTCAGTTGGCAGGAGGGCCCGGACTGCGGTGGCCCGTTTGGCCCCTACGCCCAGAGCGCGCGGGTCGATTTCTACCGTGGCGCGTTCGAACAACTGAGAAGTGCCGGCCAGATCTACCCATGCACTTGTTCGCGGCGGGATATCGCCGAATCCGCCGCCGCGCCTCACGAGTCCGGAGTTGGTGGCGGCGACGAACGGCTGTACTCGGGCCGCTGCCGCCCCGATCGCCTTGAAGCGTCCGAACGTGCTCGCCGCGCCGCCCTGCCCCGCGCCGGACATGCCTGGCGCTTTCGCGTCCCCGATGGCCGGCGGCTGGCCTTCGTCGATACCTCGCTCGGCGCGCAATCCGCGGTCGCGGGCGCCGACTTCGGCGACTTCGTGGTCTGGCGCCGCGAAGACCTGCCGAGCTACCAGCTCGCGGTCGTGGTCGACGACGCCGCCATGGGCATCACCGAAGTCGTGCGCGGGTCCGACCTGCTGGTATCCACCTACCGGCAACTCCTGCTCTACGAGGCGCTCGGTCTCGCCGCCCCCGCTTTCCACCATTGCCCACTGATGCTCGATACCGAGGGGCGACGTCTCGCGAAGCGCCACGACTCCCTCAGCCTGCGCGCGCTCCGTGCCGCAGGCCGGAGTCCCGACGCGATCCGGGCCGACTGGGGCTGAGTAACGAGCGGTGCGACGGAAGCGGCGAGTGCCACGCGCATTTGCCGGCGCGACTGGGTGGCGTAGACTGTGGGCAACCCCCACCTGTCATGCCCTACCTCAAGATTCAGACGAATCTTCCGGTGTCTCGCGCGGCGGAAGCCGCGGTTGTCCGCGAGGCTACCGCGCTCCTCGTCCGCGAGCTCAACCGTCCCAACGAATCGGTCGCCATCGCCCTCGAATCCGACATCCGGCTCTTTCTCGCCGGACGCGACGATCCGGCTGCCTTTGTCGAGGTGAAGAGCTCCAACCTGCCGCCTTCCGGACGGCTCCTCAGCGAGGCGCTCGCCGACCTGATTCACCTCCACATCGGAGTGCCGGCTGCGCGCGTCTACGTGAAATTCGTCAGCTCCGCATCGATCTCCATGCCTCGAGCGGCTTGAGCGCCGAGTGCCCCGCCGTCGCGGCGGAAATGGCCCCGCGAGCCCCATCCGGTCCGCGGCTTGACGAGCGCGATGTGTCCTGCAACGTCGCCCTCCCACGGCCATGCCCACCTACGTTTACGAGACCATTCCACAGCAACCCGGCGACGCGGTGACGCAGTTCGAGTTCAAGCAGAGCATGCGCGACGAACCGCTGACCAAACACCCCGAGACCGGCAAACCGGTCCGCCGCCTCATCAGCGGCGGCTACGGCCTGATCGGCGCCAACACCGGTCGCAGCAGCGAGGGCGCCGCTCCGGCCAAGGAGCACGGCCACTCGCATGGCGGCGGCGGTTGTTGCGGCGGAGCCTGCGGCTGCAGCCACTGAGCGCGTCCCTCTTTCGACAGAAAACCTCGCCGGACCGCACGCGGTCTCAGGCGAGGTTTTTCGTTTTCTGGCCTGACGGCAGCCGTCAGTTCGCTCCGGCCTCGGACGAGGCGACTTCCGCTTGGGTCGGCAACGCCGGTGCGAGTCGGTCGGTGTGCGTGCTGCGCACCGATTCCGCGATCGGCGTGAGCAGGCCGGTGTCGGAGTGCGCCTCCTGGTTGAAGCGCATCGAGACCGTCTTCGACACACCGCGCTCCTGCATCGTCACGCCGTAGATCGCGTTGGCGGCGGCCACCGTGCGCTTGTTGTGCGTGATGATGATGAACTGCGAGCTGCTCACGAAGCGCTTCAACAGCGTGGTGAAGCGCTCGATGTTCGACTCGTCGAGCGGCGCGTCCAACTCGTCGAGCAAGCAGAACGGACTCGGCTTCACGAGGTAGAGCGCGAACAGCAGCGCCACCGCGGTGAGCGTCTTCTGGCCGCCGGAGAGCAGCGTGAGGCTGTTGAGCTTCGTGCCGGGCGGCTGGGCGATGATGTCGATGCCACTCTCGAGCGGATCGTCCTGCGTCACGAGCTGCAGGTCGCAGTTGCCGCCGTTGAAGAGCGTCTGGAAGGTAAACGCGAAGTTCTTCCGGATCTGCTCGAAGGTGAGCGCGAACTGCTTGAGCGAGGTCGCGTTGATCTCGTCGATCGCCTTCATCAGCGCATCCTTTGACGAGATCAGGTCGTCGCTCTGCGTCTTCAGGAAGTCGTAACGCTGCTTGAGCTCGGCATACTCCTCGATCGCGACAAGGTTGACCGCGCCCATGCTGTTGAGGCGCTGGCGCAGGGCCTGGACCTCGCTGCGGATCTGGTCCCAGTTGTTCTGGTCCATCGCCGCGAGCTGCTCCTCGGTGGGTTCGCCGCGCGGCTCCTTGGGCTTGCGGCTGCGGCGCGCCTTCGGGGCGGTTTCGGCGGTGGCGGAACCGTCGGACGCGACCACGGCGACTGCCGCTTCAGGCTTGGCGCCCTCCTCTTCGTCATCCTCATCGAGGTCGAGCGGCTTGAGGCCCTCGGGCTCGTCGTCGGATTTCCAGAACTCGCGGCGCCAGTTCACCTCGGCCAGATCGATCGAGAACTCGCGCATCGCCTCCTCGGCGAGGAAGCGCGAACGCGCCTTGTGCTCGGTGTAGCGGATCTCGCATTGGCTGAGCTCGCCGGCGGAGGCCTCGGCCTGGTCGCGCAACGTGCTCTGCTCGCCCTCGACGGCGCTCACCGCCTGCTCGAGCTCGGCAAGCTCGCGGCGGATGGCCTCGACGGATTCCTGCGCCACGGCCTGGGTCCGCGCCAGTTCCTCGACGCGCGCGGCCTGGCTCTGTTCGGACTGCTCAAGCTCCTCGACCTGGGCGGTCCAGGTCTCCAGCTCGCTGCGACGCTGTTCGAGCAGGCTGGCCAGCTGGGCGCGGCGTTTCACCATCTCGCCCAGTCCGCGATCGATGATCTCGACGCGCTGCCGGCGCTCGGCCAGCTCGAGGCGGGCGTGGCCCAGCGTCTCGCGCTGCTCGTCGCGCTGGTTGCGCACGGCGACGATCTTCGCCTCGTTGGCGGTGATCGACTCGCGGCCGAGCACGATGGCCTTGTCGACTTCGACCAACGCGGCCTGCGCCTTGGCGAACCGCGCCTCGGCCTCTTGGCGCATCGACTCGATCCCCTGCACGTCGCGCTCCAGGCGCGCCACGCGTTGCTCGGCTTCTTCGAGCGCCCGCTGGCCGGACCGTTCCTCGGCCTGTGCGGTGGCCACGGCCTCGTTGGCCGTCTGCACCTCGTGGCGCTTGTCGCTGAGCAACTGCTCGACCGCGGCGAGCTCCGCGGTGATCTGCTCGATTAGCGCCTTCTGCTGGTCGTGTGCTTCCTGCTCCTTGGCGACGTCGCGCGCGGTCTCGCGCAGGTCGATCTCGCGTTGGACGATGCTCGAGCCCGGCCGTTTCTGGTAGCCGCCGAACACCATGCCGCGCCGATCGACCCACTCGCCTTTCGGCGTGGCGACCATGAGGAAGCTGAAATCCTGCCGTAGCGCCCAGAACCCGAGGAATTGCTCCAGCGAGTCCGCCACGTAGCACGAGGCGAGCACGCTGTGGAGCGGGTGCCCGGAACAGTCGTCGGTGAAAACCGAAGTCGCCGGTCGCAGGAACGCCGGCAGGTCCGCCGGAGCCGCCGCGGGCGCCGTCGCCTGCTCGGGCGCGGGCACCTTGAGGTACGCGCCGCCGATCTTGTCGTTCTCCAACCGCGCGAGGATCGCCTGTGCGGTCGCGAGGTCAGCAACCTGCACGGCCTCGACCGCCGCGCCGAGAAGGGCTTCCGCGGCCTTGGCGAATTCCGGGCGGAAATCCACGCCGTGCGTGAGCGCGCTGAACGAGGCCCCGCCGCCGAGATCGGTGAGCCGGCCCTGGAGCAGCGCCTTCGCACCCTCGCCGAACCCTTCCCACTTCTCCTGCAGCTGCTGGAGGAGTTTCAACCGCGCATGCTTCTGCGCGAGGCCGCGGTCGATGTCCTGCAGGCGGCGCTGCGCGTCGCGGAACTTTACCGTCGTCTCCTGCACGCCCTTCTGGGCGGCGGCGACTTCTTGCTGGACGGTCTGCACGGCGGAGCGCGCGGTGGCCGCGGTCACGCGGAGCTGCTCGAGGTTGGCGGTCGCCTCCTCGCGCTGCGCCATCGCGCCGGCCATGTCGCCCTGCAGTTGCTCGTGGCGGGCCACGGCGGTCTTCTGGTCGACCTCGAGCGCCGAGCAATCGGTGCGCAGACGCGCCACCTTGCTCTCGAGTTCGAGCAGCTGGAATTTCTCCTTCTGCACGAGCTGCTCGAGGCGGGTGAGCTCACCTTCGACCAGCGCCAGCTCGCGGTTCTTCGCCTGGAAGGCGGAGTCGGATTCGCCGAGCAGGTTGAGCTGCATCTGGCGGTCCTGCTGGCCGCTGTTCGCCTGGTCGGACACTTCCTTCAGCTGCATCTCCAGCTCGCCGAGATCGTCCTGCGCGGAGGCGATGCGGTCGTGGAGGCCCTGGCGTTTCACCTGGCCGAGATGGATCTGGTTGGCGGCCTGTTCGCGCTCGGAGCGCAGGTCGAACACCGCCTGCTGCGCCTCCTGCACGCGTTGGTGCAGTTCGGTGCGGCGGGCCTTCTGCGCCTCGAGCGAGGACTGGTGCTCCTGCAACAGCGAGCGCCGCGTGTCGGCCTCGCCGCGCAGCACCTGCAGCCGGCCCGACAGGTCGTCGAGCACCCCGCGCAGCTGCTGGAATTGGAAACCGTCATGCGCGAGCGCGAGATGGCGCAACCGGTGGCTGAGCCGGCGGAACCGCATCGCCTTCGACGCCTGGCGCTTGAGGCTGCCGATCTGCCGGCCGACCTCGGTCACGACGTCGGCGACGCGCGCGAGATTCTGCTCGGTGAGCGCGAGCTTGTTGAGGGCTTCGCGGCGCTGCGCCTTGTAGCGCGTGATGCCCGCCGCCTCCTCGAACACCGAGCGGCGCTCGTCGGGCTTCGACGACAGGATCTGGTCGATCTGGCCCTGCGCCATGATCGAGTAGGACGTCCGGCCGATGCCGGTATCCATGAAAAGTTTCTGGATGTCCTTCAGGCGGCACGCCTGGCCGTTGAGGTGGTACTCGCTGGAACCGTCGCGCGAGACGCGACGCGTGATCTCCACCTCGTGGAAGTCCATGCCCAGCGCCTGCTCGCAATCGGTCAGCAGCAGCGACACCTCGCACATCGAGTGCGGTTTGCGCGTGTCGGTGCCCTCGAAGATGACGTCGTGCATCTTGCCGCCGCGCAGCGCCTTCGCGCTCTGCTCGCCC
>JAEXPL010000088.1 GCA_023446865.1 Verrucomicrobiota bacterium
CCCCTCCCCGGCGCCTCAGGAGCCGGGGGCCGCCGCGCGGGCCTCGACCGCGCTGGTGATCCGCGAAGTCTCGCGCCGCAAGGCCGATTCGGGGTCGATGCCGGCCTTCCGGCACGCCGCCGCCAGTTCGAACAGCTTCCGGCCAGCCGCCGCTTCGGTGAGCCCCTCGGCCTGCTGGGCGATCGTCGGCTCGTCGAGCAGACCCTCCGCCGGCAGCTTCTTCTTGTGGATCTGCTTGTAGACCTCGAGCGCGTTGAGCAGCGACGGCAGGGCCGGCGGCTGGCGCTTGAAAACACCGGCCGGCGCGGGCTGCGCGCCGTTCTTCTTCTCCGTCGCCTTGATCTGCTCCCACTGCGTGATGACCTGCTCCGAGGTGTCCAGTTTCCCGGTGCCAAAGACGTGGGGGTGTCGCCGGATGAGCTTGTCGTTGATCTCGCGCGCCACGGCCTCGAGATCGAACAGGCCTTTCTCCTCCGCCAACTGCGCATGGAAGACGACCTGGATGAGCACGTCGCCGAGCTCCTCGCGCATGTGCTCCATGTCGAGCCGGTCGATGGTGTCGAGCAGCTCGGCACATTCCTCGATCAGGCAGACGGCCAGCGACTGGTGCGTCTGCTCGATGTCCCAGGGGCAGCCGCCGGGCGCGCGCAGGCGCGCCACGGTGCGGCGAAGGTCTTCAACGGCGCTCATCGTGCCGCCAGCACAACCCGCCCCCGCCTCCGGCGCACGAAAATTCCCGCGGCAACGGCCGGCCGCATCCGCCCGGTCGCGCTACGTTCCTCTTGCCCGCACTAGAACACCGCCGCGATACTCGCCCCGTCCATGCCGCTCGCCGACACCTCCGCCGTGCAACCCAATCCGCTGATCGCCCCGCGCGACGGCATGCTGTTCGAGGACCGGCGCGAGGAGTATTTCACGATCGGCCGACGTGCGCTCGAACTCATCCAGTTCTCCGGCGCCCTCTGCGACAAGCCGCACTACCCGCGCATCCTCGACCTGCCCTGCGGCCACGGCCGCGTGCTGCGCTGGCTCCGCGCCCATTACCATTACGCGCAGATCACCGCCTGCGATCTCGACGCCGACGGCGTCGACTTCTGCGCGCAGACCTTCGGCGCCACTCCCGTCGTCTCCCGACGCAACCTCGCCGAGGTTTCGTTTCCCGAGCCGTTCGACCTGATCTGGTGCGGTTCGCTTCTCACCCATCTGCCGCCGCAGGATTGGTCGGCGGTACTCGACTGTCTGGAGCGTTGGACCGCCGAGTGCGGGGTGATCGTGCTCAGCCTGCAGGGGCGTTTCTACACCAGCCTGCTCGCCCGCGGCCGCACCGATATCGCGGAGAACATCGACAAGGCGGCGCTGATCCGCGAGTTCGCGGCGCGCGGCGTGTCGTTCCAGCGGTACACCGAGACCCCGCAGGAGCCGTACGGCGTGACGGTGACGACGCCCGAGGTCGTCGGCCGGTGGCTGCAGACCCGGCCCAACCTGATCCTGCGCGCCTACATGGAGCAGGCCTGGGGAATCCAAGATGTGGTGATCCTCTACAAGAAGGCCGGGTACTTCGAGCCGCTGCCCGTGCGGGCGTTCCCCGGCGGAGGCCGGCGCCGTTACTTCTGCTCCACGACCACGATGTCGTCGGAGTGGATCGCGCAGTAGACCGTATCGCCCTTGTGCCAGGCGTGCTCGTGCGCGCTCTCGTTGGCGACCACGGCCATGAGCTGGAGGTTGTGGGCTACGCGGATGCGCAACTCGTCCATCGCTCCGCGGAAAATCTCGTTCTCGATCACGCCCTTGAAGCAGTTGTCCTTCGCCGGCTTGGTGCGGGTGATGTAGATCTTCTCGGGCCGGATCGACATGAGCGCACGGGTCGATCCTTTGCGCAACGCCGAAGCACGCACGGTCACTTCCACACCCTCGTCCAAATGGATGTGCGCCGTCACGCCGTTGCTGGAGACGATGTCGCCATCGAGCAGGTTGGCCTCGCCGATGAAGTCGGCAGTGAAAGCACTCGCCGGTGCGTGATAAATGTCCGTCGCCGTGCCGAGCTGGTCGATCCGGCCGCGGTGAATGACCGCGATGCGGTCCGACATGATCAACGCCTCCTCCTGATCGTGGGTGACGAAGACGAAGGTGATGCCCAACTGCCGCTGGAGCTGTTTGAGCTCCAGCTGCATCGCGTGGCGCAGTTTGGCGTCGAGAGCCGAAAGCGGCTCGTCGAGCAGCAGCACCTTCGGCCGACAGACCAACGCGCGCGCCAAGGCCACGCGCTGCCGTTGCCCGCCCGAGAGCTCGTGCGGGCGGCGCTTGCCAAGGCCACCGAGCGAAACCAACGCCAAGGCCTCCTCCACCCGCTCACGGCGCTCGTCCACCGGGACGTGCCGCATCTTGAGGCCAAACGCGATGTTATCAGCGACCGAAAGGTGCGGGAAGATCGCGTAGCTCTGGAAAACCTGGTTCACGTCGCGCCGGTACGGCGGGACGCCCGAGACGTCGCGCCCTTCGAGCAGGATCTGGCCGGAGGTGGGAATCTCGAAACCGGCGAGCAGGCGCAACAGCGTCGTCTTGCCGCAGCCGGAAGGGCCGAGGAGCGTGAGGAACTCGCCCTTGCGGATCGTGAGGTCGACATTGTCGACCGCGGTCACTGGTCCGAAACTCTTGGTGACACCGCGCAGTTCGACCATCGTCTCGGTCGAGGCGGGCACGTCCACGGCCGGCGACGCCGGCAGGGGCGCGAGACGGAATTCCCATTCAAGTTGGGTGTCGGGATGATTCTGCACGGGCGTGGGGAGATTTGGCGAAGCGGCGCGCGGAGCAAGCGCACTCTCGGCGGGCGGCGGACGGCCGGAGGAATCCGCGCTCATCGCCGCTCCTCCCCGCGTCCGTGGAGGAACCAGAACGTGACCGCGAAGAGCGCAAGGAACGTGATGCCGAGCGCGGCGCCGAAGGGCCAGTCGCGCGCCTGGCCGAACTGATTCTGGATGACGTTGCCAATCATCGGCACCTTCGCGCCGCCCATCAGATCGGTGACGGCGAACATGCCGATCGAGGGCACAAAGACCAGAAGCACCCCGGCAAAGATGCCCGGCCGGGTGAGTGGGATGATCACTTGGGTAAAGGCCCGCACCGGACCAGCTCCGAGGTCGAGTGCCGCCTCAATCATCGAGTTGTCGAGTTTCTCCGCACTGGTGAAGATCGGCAGGATCATGAACGGCAGGTAGGTATAGACCAGGCCGAGGATCACGGCGGCGGGCGTGTAGAGGATATCGAGAGGACCGGCGAGCAGATGCATGCCTTTGAGCAGCGCGCTGACAAGTCCTTCCCCCTTCAGCAGCGAGATCCACGCATAGGTTCGGAGCAGGAAGCTGATCCAGAACGGGATCATCACGAGCAGGAGCAGCGTCGAGCGCCGGGCCGGCGGTGAACGGCCGATGAAGTAGGCCACCGGATAACCAATTACCAAACACAGCGCCGTTGTAAGCGCAGCGTACCAGAGCGAGCGCCCGAAGATGCCAAGATAGACCGGATCGAGGATTCGCGCGTAGTTCGAACCGGTGAACGAGAACACGACCTGGCCGAGTTCGTCGCGCTGGCAGAAGCTGTAGACGAACAGGATCGCCGTGGGTAGAACGACGAAGAACAGCAGCCACAGCAACAACGGGGCGAGCAGCAACCAGCCCGTGGCACGGGGGGCGCGTCGCGCGCCGGACGAGCTGTCGGTGGAGGCTGGGACTGCGGCCATTTCTCGGAGAAGCGACGCAAAGACCGGGCGCCACGGGGCGACGCCCGGCAGCAGGACGGATCAGGAGCCGCCTTTCAGGTCGGTGATGAGCTTGTCCACCTGCGCGGCGGCCTTGCCGATATCCTTGAACGTGGGCAACGCCTCGACGCCCTTCGGGTAGCTCGCCGGATTGGACAGCTGCTCGGGCGTGAGGAGCTTGCAGGCCTCCGCGTTGGGATTGGTGTACGGGAACGCGTCGGAGATCAGCACGCTGATCTCGGGCCGTAGGATGAAATTGATGAACTTCTCGGCGTCGGCCTTGTGCGGCGCGCCCTTCGGGATGACGAGACTGTCGATCGAGACGTGCGATCCTTCCACCGGCAGGCGGCAGGTGAACTTCTTGTCCTCGCGATAAAGGATCGCCGCCTCGCCAGGCCAAACGATGCCGATGTCGACATCACCGTTGAGGAGCGCCGTCTTCGGGCTGTCGGAATCGAAGATCTTGATCTGCGGCAGCCACTTCGCGAGGAGCGGCCGGGCCTTGGCGATGTTCTCCGGGGTGATGGCGTTGAAGTCGAGGCCGCTGGTCTGCAAAGCCCAGGTGAGCAGCTCGCGGTTGTCGTTGAGGGTGATGATGCGGCCGGCGTACTTGCCGCTGAAAACGTCGGCAAAGCCGTTGATCGGCTCCTTCACCCGGTCGGAATTCACGACAATGCTGATCGCTCCGACCATGTAGGGCACCGTGTATTTCTGCTCCGGGTCGTGGGTCCGGTGAAGATAGGCGGGCGAGATGTTCTTGAAGTTCGGAATGTTCGCGTAATCGAGCGGCTCGAGCTTGCCCTTGGCGATCAGCGCCTCGACGACGTACTCGCTCGGCTGCACGAGATCGAACTCGGACGCGCCACCGAGAAGCTTCGAGAGCATCTCCTCGTTGGAGGCGTAGGTCTCGTAGTTGACCTTGATGCCGGTCTCGGCCTCGAACTTGTCGAGGACGGCCTGCGGCACGTACTCGGACCAGCCGAAGAGATTGATCTCCTTCTTGGCAGCGGACAGGTCGAGGGCGGCGCCGAGGGCGAGCCCGATCGCGAGCAGGGAACTGAAGCGGTTCTTCATTGGGTGGGTGAGACGAGGGATAGTTTGGGGCTCAGCGGCGGATGCGCTTCACCCATTCGGAGGCCAGCAGCAGCACGATTGTTGCCACGATGAAGATCGTCGAGAGCGCGTTGATCATCGGGTTTAGGCCGACCTTGGCCATGCCGTAGATGCGTAGCGGCAACGTGGCGGATGCGGAGCTGGAGGTGAAATAGGTGACGATCAACTCGTCCATCGACAGCGCGAAGGCCATCAGCGCTCCGGAGATGATCGCCGGCATGAGGTACGGCACGATCACGTGCCAGAACGCCTCCAGCGGCGTCGCGCCCAGATCGAGCGCCGCCTCCTCCAGAGACGGATCGAGACCGGCGAGCCGCGCCTGCACCGCCGCCATCACGAACGGGAAACAGAAGGTGGTGTGGGCGATGATCACCGTGCCGTAGCCGAGGCCGATGTCGACGGTCTTGAAGAAGACGAGCAGGCTGATGCCCATGATGATCTCCGGCACCACCATCGGGATGAAGGCCAGGGTGCTGATCGTCCGCACTCCGCGGTAGCGGTACCGGTGGAGCAACCACGCTCCGGTCGTGCCGAGCACGACAGATAGCAGCGTCGCCGCCACCGCGACGACGAGGCTGTTCTCGAGCGCTGCGAGGAGGCGGTTGTCGCGCCAGAGCATCCCGTACCACTTCAGGGTGAACCCTTCCCAGACGATGTTCAGCCGCGAGCTGTTGAATGAATACGCTACGAGAAAGAGGATCGGCGCGTAGAAGAAGAGGAGGACCGCCGCCGTCCATCCGCCGAACAAAGCGTTCACGCGGGCCATGCCGCGTGGTGGAAGGATTGCACGTGTGGGGATCGACCGACTCATCTCTCGGCGTGCAGGTCTAGACCCGCGCGTCCGTCGTGCAAGCGGCTTTCCAGCCTGATGACTTCCGCGCATGCACGCGGGCCACCGCCCATCTGGGCCGGGAACACATCATGCGGCGGGGGGTTGCCCGAACCCGGCCCGCCCCAAGCCCCCGCACAACAGCGTCGTGAGCGGTGCCCGTCTCTCGATGCGGTCGCGCCGCATCCGCTTCCTAAGCGAACGCGGCCCGAGGGAGCTTGCGCCCAGAGACGAACTGCACCTTCAATCCGGATCCCCACAATGTCGCCCCCGCCGACCGCCCTGCTCACCCGTGCACTCAGCCGTGTGAGCCAACTGCGCAGCCTACTCCTGCTCTGCATCGCCGGAGCCGCGCTCCGCGCCGAATCCTACTCCTGGCGCAATGCCCGCATCGACGGTGGCGGTTTTGTCACGGGCTTCGTGTTCCATCCCACTGAACCCAACCTCCTCTACGCCCGCACCGACGTGAGCGGGGCATTTCGTTGGGACCAGGTCACCCGCCAATGGATTCCGCTCAACACCGACGTGGGCGGGCTGAACAACGAGTTCATGCTGCTGGGTGTCCTCAGCCTCGCCGTCGACCCGAGCGACCCGGACAAGCTCTACCTCGCCTGCGGACAGTACAACTGGGACTACTCCTGGAACCCCTCGGCCATCTTTCGCTCCTCCGACCGCGGCACCACGTGGACGAAGACCGACGTCACCTCGCTCTTCAAGATCGGCGGCAACGAGGACGGGCGCTCCTGCGGCGAACGCCTCGCCGTCGATCCCCATCTCGGCAGTACGCTCTACTACGGGACCAACACCGCCGGACTGTGGCGCAGCACCGATTCCGGGGTCGGCTGGAGCCGCGTCACGAGCTTCACCGCCACTCCGACCACCACCAGCTGCACCTTCGTGGTGTTCGACGGGCGATCGGGCTCCGCCCACGCGGCCACCCAGACGATCTACGTCGGCGTGAACAGCACGGTCGCCGCCAACCTCTGGCGTTCGGTCGATGGCGGCGCCACGTGGGCCGCCGTCCCCGGGCAACCGATCGGCGCGATCCCCCACCACGCGGCCCTCGCCGCCGACGGCACGCTCTACCTCGCCTACAGCAACACCCTCGGGCCTGGCGGGGCCTCCTCCGGCTCGGTCTGGAAGCTCAACACCACGACCGGCGCCTGGACGTCGATCACGCCGCCCACCGGGCAGGGAGGCTTCGCCGGCATCTCCGTATCCGCCCAGGACCCGCAGCGCGTGGTCGTCTCCACCCTCGACCGTTGGTGGCCGCGGGATGTCGTCTACCTCAGCGCCGACGGCGGCGGCAGCTGGACCGACATCCTCACGTCCCGCCCGTTCGATAGCACCCTCACCCCATGGTCCGCCTCGGCCTCCCCGCACTGGATCGGCAGCATCGCGATCGATCCCTTCGACGCCGCCCACGTGCTGTTCGGCACCGGCTACGGCATCCTCGCCTCGGACAACGCCTCCGTCGCCAACACCAGCTGGCAGTTTCGCAGCCGTGGTCTCGAGGAGACCGCCGTGCTCGGACTCGTGAGCCGCACCGAAGGCCCGATGCTCGTCAGCGCCATTGGTGACTACGATGGCTTCGCCCACGACGACCTCGCCGTGTCGCCACCCACCGGACGCCATTCCCCCAACGGCGGCTCCAACCGCTCCCTCGATTCTGCGGGCAATGCCCCGCTCCTCCTCGTCCGCAGCTACGATGGCGGAAACCGCGGGGGGCGGAGCACCGATGGTGGCCGCACCTGGACGGCCTTCCCCACCCGGCCGGCCAACGCCGGCGCCGGGTCCGTCGCAATCAACGCCGACGGCACCGCAATCGTCTGGTCGATGGAGAAAACCGGCGCCCAGCGCTCAGTCGACAACGGCAGCACTTGGACTCCGTGCACCGGCGCTCCCGCGAGGTCGGATGCGACCTTCGCCCCCTGCGCCGACCGTGTGACGGCAACGCGGTTCTACATCTACGATCATGTCGCCGGAAAGGTGTACTGCAGCACCGATTCAGGATCGACGTTCACCGCCGCCGCCACGGTACCCACCGGTGGAGCACCGTTGGTCGCCACCCCGGACAACGAGGGCCATCTCTGGCTCGCCTGCGGCAACTCCGGCCTGCGTCGCTCGACGAACGCCGCTCAGTCGTTCGAAGTCCTTCCGTCGGTCCAGGAGGCCTACCGGATCGGTCTCGGCAAAGCAGCGCCCGGATCCACCTACCCGGCTCTCTATCTCTGGGGAAAGGTCGACGGAATTGTCGGCGTCTTCCGCTCCGTCGACACGGGGGCAAGTTGGCTGCGGCTCAACGACAACGCGCATCAATTCGGCTACATTGGCGTGATCGCGGGCGACGCCCGGGTGTTCGGTCGGGTTTTCCTGGGTACAGGCCAAGGCATCATCTGCCTTGAGCCGGCCGTTCCCGCCACCCCCGGGTCCCTGCCGGCCGGCTTCGCCACGCAGGACATCGGCTCCACCGGCCCCGCCGGTTCCGCCGGTGGCACCCTCGAGGCCTTCGTGCTTCGCGGGTCCGGCACCGACATCGGGGGCACCAGCGACGGGTTCCGCTTCGCCTGGCGACGAACGAGCGGCGATTGCACCGTCACGGCCCGGGTCGACACGCTGCAGGCGACCAATCTCGCCGCGAAAGCCGGCGTGATGTTGCGCGATGGCACCACCGCCTCCGCGCCTTTCGCCGCCGCCGTCCAGCTTCCCGACAACACTGTGATGCTGCTCTGGCGCGCTGTCGCGGGCGGCGCCACAACGAGCTACGGTCCCGTCGCGACCATTGATCAGCCCAAGTACGTCCGACTGATCCGCTCCGGCGATACGTTCACGGCCGCCTATTCGACCGAGAACCTGACCTGGATCCAGGTCGGCTCACCGGTCACCATCACAATGCCCGCCGAAGTTGCAGCGGGGGTTTGCCTGACTTCGCGCAACGCCGAGACCGTGGCCGCCGCGGCGCTCAGCTCCATCAGCCTGCAGCCGGAGGCCGTCGGCATCACCTCTCCGCACACATTGCCCGCCGGCACGCTGGGGGAGCCCTACACGCTTGAGCTCGCCGCTCGCGGCGGTTTTCCCGGCTACACCTGGTCGGTCGCCGGCGGAGCACTGCCGGCGGGTTTGACGCTCTCGCCGGACGGAACGATCGCCGGCATCCTCTCCGCCGCGGGCCCAAGCGCGTGCACCCTCTCCGTCACCGATCAGGACGGCCACAGCGCGCAAGCCCAGTTCGCGCTGTCCGTTGCCGGCCTCGCCTACCCGTCCTGGCGCACCCAGAATTTCACCACCGCCGAGCTGGCGGACCCCGCGATCAGCGGCACCACCGCCGACCCCGATAACGACGGCATTCCCAATCTCCTCGAGTGGGCGGGCGGCACTGCGCCCAAGCAGCGCGACACTGCCCCGCCGACGACATTCGCCGTCTTCGTCGACACCGGCACCGGAGCGGAATACGCCGAACTCACCTTCCACTGGCGCATCGCCGCGGCCGGCGCCAGCTACGGCGTACAGTCCTCGACCGACCTGATCAACTGGGTCGACGAACAGCCAACGGATGCATGGCAAACCACCGCCGACAGCAACGGATTCACGGAGACCGTCCGTGCACGGGTGCCGAAAACCTCTCCGTGCCGCTTCCTCCGGTTGCTGGTCACCGCACAGAACTAGTCCCGGCGGCAAAGCCCGTCGGGAGCTCCTCGCGAGCGCGACTCGGAAAGTTCACACCCGTCGCGCAGATCTCACGCCAACAGAACGCCCGCCGCGAGCAACAGCCCGAACAGCGCGAGGTGCGCCGCCGTGCGCGCGAGCAGTCGGATGAGTTCCGGCGCAGGGGTCGTCGGCCGTAGTTGGCGCCAGCAATCCAGCCCGAGCGGTAGCGCGCCGAGGCCCAACAACGCCCACGGACCGAAGCCACGCCACCAAAGCACCACCGGCACCGCGGCGCTGAGCAACACCGCCGCGCCGTACTGCAGCCGGCCCGCACCCTCGCCGAGGCGTACGACCAAGGTGCGCTTGCCGGCCACCGCGTCGGTCTCGCGGTCGCGATAGTTGTTCGCGACGAGAATGTTCGCCGCGAGCCCGCCCACCGCTGCGCCCGCGAGCAGGACATCGACCGAGAGCTGCCGTGCCTGCACCCAGTAGGTCGCACCCACCGCCACCAGCCCGAAGAAGAGAAACACGAACAGGTCGCCGAGCCCGTGGTAGCCGAGCGGATAAGGCCCGCCCGTGTAGGCCACGCCGCACGCGATGCACAGCAGCCCCAGAGGCAGCAGCCCCCAGCCGCCGAAAGGGATCAGGCCGAGCCCGACCACCAGCGCCGCCGCGAAGGTGCCGACCATCGCCACGCGCATCGTGGCCGGCGTCACCCAGCCGGAAGCGACCGCGCGCGCCGGTCCGACCCGTTTCTCCGTGTCCGCACCCTGGACATAGTCGAAGTAGTCGTTGGCGAAGTTGGTGCCGATCTGCACCAGCAGCGCGAAGACGAGGCAGAGCGCCGCGGCCCCGAGGTGAAGGGCACCGGCATGCGCCGCAAAGGCCGAGCCGACCACCACCGGCACGAGCGCGGCCGGAAGCGTCTTCGGGCGCGAAGCCAGGAGCCAGATGCGGGCGGCGGAGGGACGAATGCTCATTTGCGGTGCGGCTGGTAACGGTCCGCGGGCGCGAGGGCGAGTTTCTCTTCCAACTCCCGGATGCGCCCGAGCACGGTGTCGGCCATGCCGAAGGGGTTCTCCGCCTCGGAGGGCAACGTCGGATGCAGCGCGAGCAGCCAGTCGTAGGCGGCGCGGTCGCGCCCCTGCCGGCGCAGCAGCTCGGCATAAACCCGCGCGGCGTAGTACGGCGCATTCGGTTGCAGCGCCGCCCGGCGGTAGTGCTCGGTCGCTCCGGCGAGATCGCCCAGGCGCTGCAGCCGGAGGCACGCGATCTCGATGTGCACCAGCGGATCGTCCGGATGGTGCACGAACGCCTTCTCCAGATGGGCGATCGCCGCCCGGGCCTGCGCCTCCAAGAAATGTTGCGCCACCGCGCGCGGCACCACCGCCTCGCCACCGGCGGCATCGATCCGCCAATACGGCATGTCGTAGCCGATCATGCGCGCGCCGCTGATCCAGAACGCCACCGGCCGCGGATCGATCGCCGCGACCAGCGCCAGCGCCGAATGCGTGCCCGCGAGATCGCACCGCTCCCAGCTCGCGTTCGCCCGCAGCCACAGCAGATCCGCTGCGATCGCCCGGAAGCCGCCGAGCAGGCCGAGCGTGATCCCCTGCCCCATCGCACCCTCGACGCTGCGCCAGCGCAGACCCGGCTGCCGCCGTTCCTGCGCCGCCCACGCCGGCGCCTCCAGTGGCCGCAGCACGAGCCCGGCACCGAGCAGAACCGCCAGCACGAATGCGAGTCGCCACCGCATCTCGCACCTCAGATCTCGCGCCGGCGGAAACTCCACACCGCCAGCGCCAGAAACACCGCGATGTAGAGCGCGCCGTAGAGCGCCACCCGCCCGGCCAGCAACAGTTGGCCGCCGGCGGCCCCGTCGGTCAGCTCGAGGCCAAAGAGCTGGAAGTTGGGAAAGGTCAGCCCGACCAGCCCGCCCCCGATGCGCTCGAGCCAGCCGTGGCCCGACTGCCACGCATCGCGCGCGAGGTATTGGAGATGGCAGATCGCCAGCACGAGGAAACTGGCCGCCTGCGCGAAGAGATTCGTCTGCGCGTAGCTCGCGATCAGCAGCACGATCGCCGTGAGCAGCCCGAACTTCACCGCCTGCAGCGCGCCGCCGAGCGCGACACCGAGGTACGGCACCGCCGGCGCGCCCAGCGGCGTCTCGGCCGGGCCCTGCGGCAACGCCATCGCCCGCAGCCACAACGCGAGCAGCAGGAGCACGGTCACCACCGCGCAGAACACCGCCACCACCGCCCAGGCGCCGACGAACTTGCCGCAGATGTATTCGCTGCGGCGCACCGGTCGCGCGAGCACGGGCAGCACCGTGCGGTTCTCCAGTTCGCCACCGAGCAGCTGCACGGTCGTGACGATAGTGAGCACCGCACCGAAGAGCGTGAGCGCGCCCTGACCGAAATCGGCCACGAACTTCAGCTCCGCGCCGCCGAAATCCAGCTCGCGCAGCCCGAGGCTGCCAAGGACCAGCACCGCCGCCAGCAGCGTCGTGAACTGGAAGACCCGCTGGCGCACCGCCTCGAGGAACGCCTGCCCGGCCAGCACGCCCACGCGCCCGACCGAGAACCGCAGCGCGGCTCCGCCCGCCGCGCTCATCGTCCCTTTCCTCCCGCCACCAGCTCGCGTTCCGCGCGCTCCAGCGTATCCAGGAAAAACCGATCGAGCCGCGCCGCGGGCCGCTCCACCCCGTGGACCACGCCGCCGCGCGCCGCCAGCCACGCGCGCAACGCCGCGAGTTCCGCCTCCGGGAGCTGGTCGATCACGAGCGCCTGCCGCTCGTTCCGGCCGAGCAGCTCGTCGAGCGAGCCCTCCGCCAGCAGCCGGCCCCGGTGCAGCACCGCCACCCGATCGCAAATCTCCTCGATCTGCGAAAGCAGGTGCGAACACAGGAGCACCGTCTTTCCGCGCTGTTTCTCCGCGACGATGATGGCCGCGATGTCCGCCGCCCCCACCGGGTCCACGCCCGCCGTGGGCTCATCCAGGATCAGGATCGCGGGGTCGGCGACCAACGCCTGCGCGAGTCCGATCCGCTGCAGCATCCCCTTCGAATAGGTGCCGATGCGCCGGTCCGCCGCGCTGGCCATCCCGACCCGGGCGAGCACCGCCGCGATGCGCTCGGCCTGCTCCGCCCGCGGCACACCGGCGAGCCGCGCATGGAAGCGCAGCATCTCGCGGCCGCTGAGGAAGCGCGGGAAATACGGCGCCTCCGGCAGATAGCCGATCGCGCGATGCGCGGCGGGATCACCACCGGCCACACCCGCGATGAAACACTCCCCCGCGGTCGGCGCCACCAGCCCGAGCAACGCCTTCAGCGCGGTACTCTTGCCCGAGCCATTGGGACCGAGCAGGCCGAAGATCTGGCCGGCCGCAACGGTGAGCGAGAGGTCGTCGACCGCGCGCAACCGCTGCCGCCCGCCGGGCAGCGCGAAATCCTTGGTCAGGCCGCGGATCTCGATCGCGGGGGGGCGAGGCGCGGCGGCGTTGTGGTTTTCCGTTTCCATCCGCTCCCCCGTTTTGCGTCACCGGATTATGAAACCACTGAACTGCGGCGGCCGGCGCTCCGTGCTGCGCTCGGTCTTCCGAACATAGCCCGGCATCGCCTCGGCCAGCCCGCGCAGGAACGCCTCGATCTCCACCTTCGTGCCCTCGGCCTCGAGGTGCACCCGGCCGTCGGGCAGGTTGCGCACGAAACCGGTGACCTCGAACTCCTTCGCCACCTGCAGCGTGGTGTAGCGGAAGCCGACTCCCTGGACATGTCCGGTGAAATAGACGGTCTCGTGCTGGACTTCGGTCATGGCGGCCGTGATCGGGTAATGCGAGGCGCGCCCATCACGCCGAAAAACGTGTGCAAACTCAACCCGGACCGCACCTTCCGTCGGCCCGCCGCGAACCGCGGAAATTTCCCTTTCCTTGCCCCCCCCCGGATCCACACTCCGCCCCGGGCCCTCGGCCCCGCACGCCATGAACAACTCCAGCAACAACGGCAGTCCCGACGACGGAGAGGAACATGGTGAACTCGTTTGGAACGAGTTCGACTGGGAGCGCTACCTGCGCCAGCGCGACGAAGCGATCACCGAGTACTTGAAGGCTTACGAACGAGCCGCCGGTGCGCCGGACCGGCTCGACGAAGTCGCACGCGAACTCGGCTGGGAGCCGACCCTCGACGGTGATCTCGGCGGCGACGCCGGCGCCGATGATTTCGACGACAACGACCTCGATCCCTACACCCTGCACCGCAACCCGGTCTACGTCGCCTCCCGCGCCCTTTTCGCCAGCCTCATCCAGTATCTGGAGTCGATCGTGGCGGGCCCGCTGGATCTGGCGCCCGTGCAGGCATTCCGGCTCCTACGCATCCTCCACGCCGCCGAGATGGCAATCGTGCTGGGGGTGCAGGCGCTCGACCTCGGCGACACCGCCCTTGGCATTTCTCAGCTCAAGCGCGCCCTCGGTCTGCTCAATTCCGCGATGGCCTCCCTGCCGGATACCGGCTCCGAGGATCCCACGGAGACGCCGAGCCTGAGCGGCTTCGCCCTCCCCCGGCTCTTCGATCTGCGCGAGATCTGCCTGCGGGTGATCCGCGAAGGCCGGCAGGAGCTCGAGCGTCCGCTCGACGACGACGAGCAGCCCTGAACGGGGCCCCGTTTGCACGGGAAAACTGGCGGAGAGAGGGGGATTCGAACCCCCGATACGCTGTTACACGTATAACGGTTTAGCAAACCGCCCCCTTCGGCCACTCGGGCATCTCTCCGGAAGGTGCGGCGGATGAAAGCCGTGCCGAAGTCGAGTGCAAGGCCTTTTCCCCGCCAAACCCGCAACCATCGTGTTTTCTCGATGCCGACCGCGCGCCGCCGCGGGGGCCACGCCTTACCATGCAGGCGTCCGCCCCATCAGCGGCGCGGCCGCGACGGTGCCGATGGAGTCCCGCCGACCGGCCGTTTTCTGTTTTTGGTGTTCAATCCGCACATCCAGTGCCTACGGCGGAAAAAGGGGTTGACTTGCCCGCGCCGGATCGGAGCCTCGACGCCTTTCGCATGACCACCACGCCCGAGAACAAGTCGCGCAGTCTCTCGCCCGACGAGATTCCTTTCCACAGCACCCAATCGTTCGGCCGTTACACGACCGACACTGGCAAGCTCCTTCCCCGCAAGTACACACGGATGTCGGCGAAGCAGCAGCGCAAGGTCACCAAGACCATCAAGCGCGCCCGCAACATCCACCTGATGGCCTGAGCTTCTGCTCCGCCCCTTTCCAGAAGCCGGAGTTTACGCTCCGGCTTTTTTTGGGCCCTGATTCTGGCTGATGGCGGCCATCCACCAACCGACGACGGATAACCTACGCCACCTCGCCCGCGTTTTGGCGAGCGGTGGCTTGGTGGCCGTACCGACCGAGACGGTCTATGGCCTCGCGGCCCACGCGCTTGATCCCCGCGCCTGCCGCGCGATCTTCCGCGCCAAACAACGCCCTCTCACCGATCCGTTGATTGTGCACGTGTCGTCGGCCACGGCCGCGGCAAAGCTCGCTTTCATCAATCCGGCCGCGCGCCGGCTGATGCGCGCGTTCTGGCCCGGTCCGCTCACGATCGTCCTGCGCAAACGCCCGATCGTCCCCGCCGTCGCCACCGCTGCCGGGCCGACCGTGGCCGTGCGCAACCCCGCGCATCCGGTGATGCGCCAACTGTTGCGCCTGAGCCGGCTGCCCTTGGCGGCGCCAAGCGCCAATCCTTTCGGATTCATCAGTCCCACAACCGCCGAACACGTCCAGTCCGGACTCGGCCGACGCATCGCCCACATCCTTGACGGTGGCCCCTGCGAGGTGGGCGTCGAATCGACGATCGTCGACCTCTCCGAGCCGCATGCGCCGCAGGTGCTCCGCGTCGGCGGTATCACCGCTGAGCAGATCGCCGCGGTGCTCCGTTGCCCGGTCCCCGTGCGAAACCAGGCGGTCGTCGCCGCCGGTCCATTGCGCGCACCGGGACTACTCACACGTCACTATAGCCCCAGAACCCCGCTGCAGCTCCATGCACGCATCTCGAAGGCGATGCTCCAACGCGCCGGAGCCGACGAGGGTTTCATTCTCTTCGCTACCCCGGCCGGCCTGCTGCCGAAAACAAAGGCAAAGGTGGAAGTCCTCTCCAGCCGCGCCCGACCGAGAGAGGCCGCACGGCAGCTTTTCGCCAAGCTCCACGCCCTCGACCGCGCGCACCTGCGCCAGCTCCACGCTGAGCTCGCGCCGGAGATCGGCGCCGGTATCGCGGTCAACGACCGTCTGCGCCGAGCTGCCGCCAAGCGCGTCGGGCACTAAAAAGGGGCGGCAGCGCCGCCCCTCGGAGATCCTCTGGCTTAGCTCTTCTTGTCCTTGTTCTTATCGGACGGCTCGTCGGCCACGACGAAGTAATCCTTGTAGGATTTGTCGTAGTACTGGGCGTAGTAGTAGCCGCTCACGGTGAGATTCAACGCGTTGAGTACCGCGCCGAAGCACGGCACGTTGGTCTCCATCAGTCGCCGAGCGCAGAACTGCGCGGCCTTGCGGCGCACGTGATTGAACATGATCGTGAAGATCGAACCATCCGCCAGCGGAAGGATGACCATCGCGTCGCTGACCGCAGCAAGCGGCGGCGTATCGACCAGAACGCGATCGTAGCGCTTCCGGAGGTCGGCTATCAGCCGGCTGAATTCCGGACCATTGAGAATCTGGGTCGGATTCTTTGCACGGCCGCCCGACGGCAGAATGTCGAAGTTCTGGTGGTGGTCCTTGATGACCAAAGTATCGAGGGATGCCCCGGAAACACAGTAGTCGATCACGCCCTTCAGATTATCGACGCCAAACGATCGATGGACGTTCGGCTTCCGGAGATCGCAATCAACGATGATGGTTTTCTCGCCATGGGAGGCGAACGTCAGTGCGAGGTTCGACGTCACGAAGGACTTGCCTTCGCTCGGGGTCGTACTGGTCACCAAGATGACCTTGGCGTTCTTGCTATCGTCGCGCAGGCGCAGGTTGGAGTGCAGCGAGAGAAATGCCTCGGCCGCCTGCGGGTCGGCGTTGGACAGCGCGACCTGCGACTTCTCGGAAGCTTCCATCCGGCGGATCTGCGGAACGATGGCGACGAGGGGGAGCCCCACCACGCCCTCGATGTCGAACGCGCTCTTTACGCGGTCGTCGATGAACGCGACGAAGAAGGCGAACGCCAAACCGAGGCCAGCGCCACCGAAGAAGCCGAGCGCAATATTGAGAATGTAATTTGGCGAAGACTGCTCATTGAGCGGCGGAGGCACCGCTCGATCGATGCGGCGAGCGTTCTGGCTCTCGATGTTTGCGTTCATCGCGGTCTCACGCATGCGCCCGACGATCGTCGCAAGGAGCTGCTCGTTGACCATCAGCTCGTTCTGTGCCGTTCCGTAATCGACCATCAACCGATCAAGTTTGAGCGATTCGGACTCCTGGGCCGCGAGATCAGCGGCGGTCTGCTCGCTCGAACGGCGGGCGGTCGCGAACTCGTTTAGTACGTTGCTCGCCGCGTTGTCTAGCGCTCGGCGCAGCTCTGTCTCCGTTTGCTCAAGCGAATGCACGGCCTCGATCAGTCTCGGATGTTTCGCCCGGTAGCGCTGCTGCAGCTGCGCAATGGAGATCTTCTGCGCGGCGACCTGCTGGGATAGATTCTGGATGAGCGGAATCGAGGCGATGAAGGTGAGTTCCTGAAGCGAACCGCCGGCGCGCTTTGTCTCCTCGACTTGCTGCCACCGAACCTCCGCATCCTTCATGCGGGCGGAGGATTGGGTGAGGAGCAGGTTGAGCGCCTTGAGCCGCTCGGTCACGATGTCCTTCCGCTGGTCGAGCGACACCATGTTGTTGCGCTCCTTGACCGCCTGTAGATTGATCGCGAGCTCCTGCACCTTCTTGCTTTGCGAATCGGCTCGATTCTTCAGGTCTTCCACCGCCTTCATCGACTCGGCCATGCGCTGGCGCGCGTTGTAGTTCACGTACTCGTCGACAAAGAGGTTGGCGACTTTGGCGGCCACCGTCGGGTCCGGGTGGGTATAGGTGACCGCGATCATCCGAGTCTGCCGAACGGGTATGATCTTGCGGTTCGCCTCGAGCAGTTCGCGAGGGTACACTGGGTCGCCGCTCCCGCCCTTCTCAAAGGGAGCCATGAACGCCTTGGCGTCGGGTCCGACAATGCGCTCGGCCACTTTCTCGATGATCGCGGAGCTTTCGAGGAGCTTGACCTGCGTGTTGAGATCTTCCGGTCCGCGGATGTCGTTGTCGCGCACCTCCTCGACTTTCATGACGACGGCGTCGCGCCGCATGATCTCGACCGTCGCCGCCGCGGTATATTGTTTGGTCCGGCTGAAGGTGTAGACCATCGTCGCACTGAACACGACAAGGAAGACCACGATCACGTACCACATGCGCTCGCGCAGGATCAGCAGGTAGTCGCGGATATTGCGCTGCGGAGCATTGTCCATCTCGCCATAGCCATACTCCATGCCATAGCCATAGTGGCCATCGGAGGCGGCGTAACCGTGCAACGGTTGCCGCGGGCGCCGCGGCGGCGCCCCCTCGGGCTGCGATTGGTCGGATGGTTCGCGGTCGCTCATAGACGGATCTCCGGGACGAAGATCACGTCGTCCTTTCGCAAGACCAAGGGGTCTTTTGCCGCACCGGACATGAGATCGTCGGTATTGACCACGAGATTCTCGACACGCCCATCAGACAACGTCCGGGTCAGCCGCACGCGGCGCCGGTCCGCGAAGCGATTGAAGCCGCCCGCCCGCGAAATCGCATCCAACAACGTGAGGCGCTGCTCCGGCGGATATTCGACCGCCTGCGGTGCGTTGACCGAGCCCAGCACATTGACCGTCCGCACTTGGTATTTCAAAACCACCAGCGTGATCTGCGGATTGACCAAGAAATCACGATCATACGCTTCACGCACCGTCCGTTCCACCTCCGCCAACGTCCGTCCTTTCGCTTCAACCTTACCGATCAATGGAAGGAAAAGATCG
Organism: Verrucomicrobiota bacterium; assembly: GCA_023446865.1. Taxonomy (GTDB): domain Bacteria; phylum Verrucomicrobiota; class Verrucomicrobiia; order Opitutales; family Opitutaceae; genus CAJCBL01. Next base: position 18,368 of record JAEXPL010000088.1, read on the forward strand.
CCCTCCTGGGACACGCGGAGCTCCCGGTCCAGGTCGGGTTCCTGGAACACCTTGATTCCGACCACATCCCCGGGCTCCAGGGTATAGTCCTTGCCGGCCTCAAGCTCCCCCGCCTGCGCCAGCGGCAGAATCAGGAGCGCAATCAAAAGCGATGCCACGAGGCCTTGCCTCGAAAACCGCTCCCGCATCACGGCGGAGCGGCCGGCAATGGAATGGACCAACGGGATGCAGATCACTTCAGAAACGGAGCGAGGCCCCGACGCTCAGGATGTTGTTGTTAAAGCTGAGGCCGCGGCGATTCGAAGAATTCTCGCGGTAGATGTACGTCGCTTGGAACGAAAGAACTTCGTTCATCGCATAAACCACGCCGACGTCACCCACGAAGAAATCGTCCTTCCGGCGGTCTGTCAGCCCCGGGGTTGCGACATACGCGTACTTGGTGGACTGCCAACTCAAGCCGGCACGGGCGCTCCATTGCGGGTCGAACTCGAAGCGGCCGCCGGCGCGGAGACTGAAGGCCTCCTGGGAGGTGCCCAGCTCCGAGTTGGAGAAGTCGTTCGAGGCGGTGAAATCGAAGGAGGTCTTCGGCGAATAGACGTAAGTCAACGCCCCCATCAGGCCGAGCCGGTCGAGCGACTCCCCGACATCCATATCACGGATACTATAGCCGACACGAACCTGACCGCTCAGCTTCGGCGTGAAATCGCCCTTCGCGCCCACGTTGATGAAGTGGTCCTTCGAATCCCAAGACTGCGTGGCCGACGGCAACTCATCGACAGTGGTGCTGCGGAAGCGGTAGCCAACGCTCAGGTCGAGCTTCGGGGTCGCGGCAAAATAGATGTCGACCGGGACGCTAACACCCTCGCGATCAGCGTAGACCGAGCTCGGATAGCCCGTCGCGTCATACGCCACACCCACTCCGACCTTCGTTTTGGCGGAATAGGCCCAGATATCCTCAAGCGAAGCGACGGTCACATTCTGGCGGATGGCCTGCTCGCGGTTGCGAATCGTGGCCATCGCCTGGCTCATCTCCCGATAGGTCGCCGCCGCTTTCAGACCATGGGCCGCCCCTTGGTAGGAGTACTCACCCACGATCGACAGCAGATCCTCGTTGTAGGCTCGGTTGTCCTCGTAGCGGATCAACTGGCCGGTGACCGTCAGCAGCCCCTTCGAAATGCCGGCATCGTAATTGAGTTCCAGTCCAGGAGTGAAGATGTAGACGAGATCGTCCTGCTTGCTGTTCTCGGCAAACGACACGTTGTCGTCGTATCTCACCTCGCCCGATTGCAGCACGAAGAGCCGGGTACTCTCGCCGACGACGAAACCGCCCGTCTCCTGCGCGACGGCCAGCAGCGGACTCACGGCAACGGCGCTGATTCCCAAAAACGATTTGTAGTTCATGACCGGGTTTGCTCAGGGTTTGGTAGGCGGTCAGTTGGAGGGGCTCACGATGATCGGGGGATTCGGCTGCGGCGGGGGCGGGGGCGGGGCCACCGGAGCGGCAAGCGCGGGGCGCACATCCGCCGGTACGCAGTCGATCACACCTGCCACGATCTCGGATGAACGATCGGGGAAAACATCGAGAACGGCACGCACCACCTCTGGCGAGAGTTTCGGCAAGCCCTTGCACACCGCACACACGATCTCGATCACCTTCTGCGGAATCGCAGAGACCGAGGCCGTGACGATCTGGACCGCAGAATCGGGGTTGTCCACCGCTGCTTTGGCGACAATCGCGGGGGCTTTCTCGAGATCGACCTTGGCCTCAGTGACAACCGCGTCGATATTCAGGTCGGCGCGTGCGATCAGGGCCGCAATGGCAAAGACGACAATCAGGAGCGTAGAACGTTTGTTCATGGAGACAGCGTTTAGGGCTACCCCCATCGAAAAACAGCAACCCACAACCAGCAAGGCCTAATTTGGTAGCATTTCGCCTACAGAATTCTACGCTCCGTCACCAGGAATCAGATGGAGCCGCAAAAACAGAAGGTCCCAACGTCCCACCACCCCGCCGAGTCATGGTGGGCTTTCGCGATCTCTGTACAGCGCGATGCCGCCGGTGCGCACCTCCGGATTGCGTGGGGCCGGCTCGGACTCCACCTCGTGGTGCTCGCCATCGGGGCGTGGCTCACCATGACCACGGGGGCGTTTCTCTGGGTGAAGTACTACCGCGGATTCTCCGATGCGAACCCCCTCGATATCGCCCTGCCCAACCGCTGGTCCCAGTATGCCGGCACACGGGGCAACTTCTACATAAAGCAAGCCAAGCAGGAACTCGCCGAACAGAAATGGGCCGAGGCACTCTATCATCTGCGAGTGGGCGTCGCGGCGGCCCCGGCGAACACCGAAGGACGGCTCATTCTCGCCCAGTTCTTCACCATCTCCGGGCGCATCGAGCTCGCGCAACGCACGTTGCTCGACGGGCTGCCCTACGCCGCCGACGATAACGAGTATCTGAAGACCGTCTTCAGCTTCCTGCTCCAATATCAGGCCGACGACGAGGTGCGCCGCGTTGCGGCCACAGTCCTCGAAGCCCCCGGCCAACCTTCTGCGCGTGTCCAGCTCGCCGCCCTCGCCGCCGCGACCGCGAACTTCTACCGGGGAAATTACGACGCCGCCGAGGCCCTCGTGCGCGAACACCGCCTGCTCGAAACCAAGGACGGTCGTGTGTTGCTCGTGCGCATCGACTGGGAACGAGGGCATCATGAAGCTGCGCTCGCCCGCCTCAAGGCCGACATCGCGGATTATCCCGACGAGGAGGATTTCTACGCGCAACTGGCGGCCTGCTATCGCGCGATCGGCGATTTCACCTCCGCGGAACGTTATGCCCTCCTGCGCGAGATCGGGCATCCGCAGAGCGCAGCCGCTCGGATCGACCTCCTCTCCTCCTATCAGCTCGGACGTCAATCCAGCCTCTACCAGACCAGCGTCGACGGCATGCTCCGCGATTTCGCTGAAGATCGCGCCGCGCTCCTCACCCTCGCCAATTTCGGCGCCGAACAGGGTGACGCCGCCTTGGCGCTCCGCATCTATCGGCTGTTGCAGGAAAAGGGTCTCGAAGCCGACCCGGCCGCCCTGATGGTCGCCGAAGCCCATGTCGTAGCGCGCGACTATCGCGCTGCCCTCGACTTCCTCGCCAGCGCCGGCACAGCGCGTCCGGAGTGGCGCCGGAAATTCCTCGGCTTGATCAACGCCCTCGAAGCCGTCGCGTATTTCGGCCTCGGGCAAACCGGCGACGGCGATCTCTATTTCAACCACTTCCTCTCCCAGCCCACGGTCCGGACCGAGCACCTGTCGGCGATCGCCAACCGGCTCATCGAGGTCGGGGCCAAGCCACAGGCGCGCCGCGCACTCGCCCAAGCCGCCGCGGCCGACCCGCGCAACCAGCACGCCCTCACCCGCTTGGTCGAACTCGACCTCGAAGCCGGACCGTCGATCGAACTCACGGCAAACCTGCGTCGCCTCCTCGCCATGCGAAGGCCCTCGCCGATCGTGCTGAAACAAGCGAAGGCCGCTCTCGGCAGCGACCGTTTCCTCTTCTCCGCCGACCGCGAGGAGCTTCTCGCCGCCGTGCAGACGGCACTCGCGCTCGCTCCGTCCGAACCCGACACGATCGCCGCCGGTGTCCGTTCCACAACCCCCTGATTCCCGCCACCGCGCGCCGCGCTGCGGGATCGCCGCAAACACCGCGCCGTTGCCCGGCCCGTACTCATGCGGCCGAGAGGCGGATGGCAAAGTACGAGCGCCCAACCGACGGTGATCGACACCGAGCCGAGGCTGTCGCGACACCCGTGCTCCGCGAACCAAGCGATCGCCCCAAGTCGCGCGGCTGAATCGCCACGGCCCAGCGTCACAACTCGTCGCGGTAGACCTGCTCGTAGCGACGCGCGGCGGCGGACCAGCCAAACTCCCGCCCCATGCCGCGCCGCACGGCGGCGGCCTTCTTGTCCGGCTGCCGGTGCAGGATCATCGCGCGTTCGAGCGCCCAGGAGATGCCCTGCTCCGTCGGCGCGAACAACAGTCCGGTGCCGTCCTCCGGGTTCTCCTCGAGGTCGACGACCGTGTCGACCAGTCCGCCGACCCGGCTGCAAAGGGGAATCGTGCCGTACTTTTGCGAATACATCTGATTCAGCCCGCACGGCTCGAAGATCGAAGGCATGAGGAAGAAATCCGCCCCGGCCTCGACCAGATGGGTCATCGGCTCGTCGAGCACCCGGGCCAACGCGATCCGCTGCGGGTTCGCCTGCGCCAGCTCCTGCAGCGCCTCCTCGTAGTGGTTACGCCCGAGGCCCACCACCACCAGCCGGCAATCCTGCGTCTCGAAGAATCGCCGCGCGCCGAGCAAGAGATCGATGCCCTTCTGTTCGGTGAGCCGGCAGATCATGCCGAAGATCGGCGCCCTCGTCTCGGGGTCGAACCCGCATTTCTTCAGGAGCGCCCGCCGGCACTTCGCCTTGCCGGCCAGGTCGCCCGCCGTGAAGCGCGCCGGCAGCAACGGGTCGTCCGCCGGGTTCCAAATCCCGTCGTCGATCCCGTTGAGGAGCCCGACCAGATCGGCGGCGCGCGTCGCGATCACCCCTTCGAGGCCGCAACCAAACTCCGGTGACTGGATCTCGCGGGCGTAGGTCGGACTCACGGTCGTCACGCGGTCGCCGAACAGCAGGCCGGCCTTCATGAGGTTGAGCTGACCAAAGAACTCCAGCCCGTCGACACTGCGGAACTCCTCCGGGAGATTGGTGAGGGCGAACGCGTCCATCGGGAACACGCCCTGGAACGAGAGGTTGTGCACGGTGAACACCGTCTTCACCGCGAGCGACGTGTCGTGCCGCTCCTCGGCCAGGCGCACATACACGGGCAGCAACGCCGTCTGCCAGTCGTGGGCGTGGACGACGTCGGCCTTGAGGTCGGCGAGGCGCATCGCCTCCGCCACGGCCTTCGAGAAGAAGATGAAACGCTCGGCGTTGTCGTCGTAGTCGCGCTCGTTGGTGCCGTAGGCGCCGCGCCGGTCGAAAAACTCGTCGCGCGCCACGAAGTAGACCGTGTAGCCAGGCGCAAGCTTCAGGCGCAGGAGGTCCGCTTCGAGGTAACGCCCGCCGAGTTCGATCTGCAGCCGGTGCAGGCGCTCCACGCCGTCGGCGTCGGGATGGTCGAGCGCAGCCCGGTATCCGGGAATAAATACAGAGACCTCGTGGCCGGCCACCGCGAGCGCCTTCGTGAGGCCTCCCACGGCATCCGCCAATCCGCCGGTTTTCATGAACGGAAACAGCTCACTGGCTGCATGAACGATGTTCATCGCCTGCGAAACTGAAGTTGTGCCGCGCGCGTTTCCATCCCAATTTCCGCGCGATGAAACTCCATGAGCGTCTGCTCCAGCTGTTGGGGCGGCGCGATTATGTGCCGCTGAACCGCGCCGAACTGGCCGCGAAACTCGGCCTCAAGAAACCCGACCTGCGCAAGCTCGACGCCGAGCTCCAGCAACTCCTTTCCCGCGGCTCCGTCGTCCGTGTCAAATCCGACCGCTTCTGCCTGCCGGCCGACGCCGACCTCGTCACGGGCACGATCCAGATCCGCCCGAACGGCCGCGGCCTGCTCCGCCCGCAACCCACCGCCGGTGCCGCGCCCGATGCCCCTGAGCCCGAACCGGTCGAAATCGCCGCCGAGGACACCGGCACCGCGCTCCATGGCGACACCGTCGTCGTTCGGCTCAGCGCCTCGGCCGGTCGACAAGGCCGGCCCTTCCGCGGCAAGCCCGCCAAAGCCGACAAAGGTCGGCGCGGTCTCGTCGCCGTCCAACGCAGCGGCCGCGTGATCCGCATCCTCGCCCGCGGCCGCGACACGCTCACCGGCACGCTCCAGCGTTCGCAGAAATTCTTCTTCGTGTCGCCCGACGACCCGCGTTTCCTGCGCGACGTCTACGTCGACAACCCCGACCGCTCCTCCCTCGTCCCGGCGCCGCAAATCGGCGACAAGGTCGTCGTGCGCCTCTTCTCGTGGGAGAACCCGCACGTCAACCCCGAGGGCGAGATCACCGAAGTGCTCGGCCGCACCTTCGAGCCGCGCGCCGAACTCGCCGCGATCTACCACAAGTACAAGCTCGAGACGAAGTTCCCCGCCGCTGTCGAAGCCGAGGTGGCCGGCCTGCCCGACTCCGTGCAGCCCGCCGAACTCGAACACCGCCTCGCCCTGCGCAAGGTGCCCACCTGCACCATCGACCCCGACGACGCCAAGGACTTCGACGACGCACTCTCCCTTGAGACCGCGCCCGACGGCAGCCTGCGCATCGGTGTGCACATCGCCGATGTCGGCGCCTACGTGAGGCCCGGCACCGCGCTCGACCGCGAGGCACAGCACCGCGGCAACAGTACTTATCTTGTGGGCACCGTGGTACCGATGCTGCCCTTCAAGCTCTCCAACGGCCTCTGCTCCCTCAAGGAAGCCGAGGACCGTCTGACGAAGAGCGTGTTCTTCATCTTCAACAAGCACGGCCAACTCACCCAGACCGAGTACGCCAACTCCGTCATCCGCTCACGCAAGCGCCTCACCTAACGCCAGGCCTACGCGCTCCTGAAGGAAAACGACCTCGCGAAGATCCGCCGTCTGCCGTTGCCGCCCGCGCACCAGACCGGCTCCACCGGTCGCGCCCTCTCCAGCCTCTCCGACGCCGAACTGCGCGATCTTCAGTCGATGATCCGCACCTTCTGGAGAGTGGCCGAGAAGCTCCGTGAGGAACGCTTTCGTCAGGGCGCGCTCGACCTCGACATGCCCGAGACGAAGATCTTCGTGGACGCCGAGGGCTACGCCGACCGCCTCGAGAAGATCACCAACGACGAGAGCCACCAGCTCATCGAGGAGTTCATGCTCCTTGCCAACGAGGCCGTCGCCAAGATCACCCGCAAGCACCAGCTACCCTCCGTGTACCGCGTGCACGACGACCCCGATGAGGACCGCCTGCGCGACCTGCGCGAGTTCCGCGGCACGCAGGGCATCCAGGCCGGCGATCTCACGCAGCGCAAGGAGCTCACCCGCGTGCTCGCCAAGATGCGCGTGCACGAGCAGAGCCAGATCCTGCGCATCCAGCTTCTGCGCAGCCTCGCCCGCGCCTGTTATCGCGAGAAACCCGACGGCCACTTCGGCCTGGCGAAGAAGGACTACACCCACTTCACGTCACCGATCCGCCGGTACTCGGACCTCGTTGTGCACCGCGTCTTCGAGTTCTACCTCGTGCGCCACTGCGGCCGGCCCTCGCCGCGCGGCTGGAAGTTCGAATACCGCGCCGAGCACATGCCGCGGCTCGCCGAGCACCTCAGCCTCACCGAGCAGAACAGCACCGAGGCCGAGCGCGAGTCGGTGAAGATCAAGCTGCTCGAGTACTTCGAGCGCGAGCTGAAGAAGAAGAAACGCACCGCGCTCGCCGCCACCATTCTTGAGGTCCGCAACCACGGCATGTTCGTCGAACTCGTCGAATCGCAGGCCTACGGTTTCATCCACGTCTCCACGCTCGACGACGACCTTTACTCGCTCGAAGGCGACGGCACCGCCCTTGTCGGCCGGCGCAAGAAACGCCGTTTCGCCCTCGGTGGACGGATCAACGTCGAAGTTGACCGTGTCGACCGCTTCAAGCGCCAGATCGACTTCCGCGTCGCGAAGGAATGACCGGGACGAAAAAGGCCGGAGCCCGCGCAGGGTTCCGGCCTTGGAAGTTCGTTTGTCGGGGCAGTCAGTGCTTGCCGCCGCAACCGCAGCCGCCCTGACCGTGCTCATGGCCGTGGTCGTGCGCGTGGCCCTCGTGCCCGTGACCACCACAGCACTCGCCGTCGTGCTTGTGCCCGTGGTCGTGGTGATGGCCGTGGTGATGGTGGTGGCCGCCGTCCGGATGGGCGTGGCCGTGGTCGAGTTCGTCCTGGCGGGCAGCGCGCACATTGAGCACCTCGACATCGAAGATCAGATCCTGCCCGGCGAGCGGGTGGTTGCCGTCGAGAGTGACCTCCTCGCCCTCGATACCGACGACGGTGACGATGGCTGCATGGCGGTCGCCGTCGGTCTGGAACATGTCGCCGATGCTGAGCTTCTCGACCGGCAGGCGGTTGCGCGCGACCTTGCGGATGAGCTCGGGGTCTCGTTTGCCGTAGGCCTTCTCGGCCGCGACCATGATCACGCGCTTCGTGCCCGCGGGCAGGCCGGTGAGCGCCTCCTCCAATCCGTCGATGATCTGCCCCGAACCCTCGAGGTACAGGATCGGTTCGCCGCCGATGGAAGCATCGAGCAGCTGCCCCTGTTGGTTGCGGAGCGAGTAATGGAAGGAGACGACAGAGCGGGACATAACGGTGGATGGTGCGCGCGACAGGACCGGGCACCATGCCCGGCGGACCCACCGCGCGGCAGGCAGGCCGCGAGGTGAGCGGCGCCGCCGACCGGGCGCAAGCCCGATGTCGGAGGCGCCTCTCCCGACACGGCTACGGTGCCGAGGCGCCTTGCCCCTCCACCGCGCGGAGCACGATGGGGAAACGGTCGGCCTTGGCCGCGGCGGTCAGGAACTTTCGCAACTCCCCATACTCACCCGCCGACACAACACACTCCTCGAGGACCAGATCGCGGTGAACCACCACCGCGCCCGCCACCGTCTCGACCCTGCTCCTGTATGTGCCGAAGCGGGTGATCACCTCCGTCGGATCCGGAATCTCATCAACCGTGAGGCTCGATGGGAGGTTGAGCCGCATCTCGTCATGCCAGATGAAAGGCTCTATCTCGATCGGCAGCTTTCGCTCCTTCTCGGAGAACGAGGGCACATTGCGCCGGTTCACAACGTCGAGACGGACAAGCATAAGCCCGCCGGGCATCTGTTGCCCGAACTTCGGGGCCGAGAAGGTGAACCGATCCCGGATAACACCGGAGACCAAGTCGTCGGTCGACTCGAAGGAGTCCAAGCGCCCGCCCCGAACCGACTCGTTGACCCATGTTTCGAGATTGGCGCGCACGTCCTTGGCGGAAGTGCGCCGCAGCACCCCGCGCCCTTCCGCACCGATCGACCCACCGCCGCCGAACTCGCATTCGCCCACCAGCGCCCCGCTCGCGGCAAGCGTCATGGTCAACAGGGTGTCATGCCGGTGCCCGATCGCAGCGGGAACCTTCGGCAGGACCGTCAGACCGGTCGTGCCCGGCGCGACGACATAGACCTTGGTGCCCTGCAGGACCCACGGCAGGTCCCCCAGGAGCACGTCGGGATCAGTGGGATCGAAGAACAGCAACCGCCCGAGACCGACCACCTCGCCCACCGTCGGCAGCTGCACTGATTCATCCACCCGGATGCCAACGATCGCATGGTGGAACTGAAGGAGCGAAGGCCAAGCCGGATTGATGAGCTTCCCGCCGCCAGCCTGGGCGGTGACGATGAAGGCTTCGATTCCGGCCTCCCGCAGCATCGCAACAAGCAGGTTGGCCTTGTCCTTGCAGTCGCCCCAGCCCTTCGCATGGACCTCGGTCGCCTTCCGCGGCCGGTAGCCGGCTCCCAACGCGAGGTTCTTGTTCACGCCCACATACCGCAGTTGCTGCACGTATCGCGAAAGCGCTCGCATCCGCGCCAACGGGTCGGCACAGCCCGCCGTCAGTTTCTGCGCAGCCGCCGCCAACGCCGGATCAGTGTCGCATTGGCCCGCCGCATTGTTCCAGTCCCAGTTCGCCACCGCCGCCCAGTCGCGGGGCACGAACGGGAACGGTCCTGTGGCGCCCACTGGTGGCACAAGGTTGATCCGCACCACGGCATCGCGCCGGGCGCCGGTGGCCATCGCCGGCTCGTCGCGCCGATACGGCCGGTCGTGCATCTCCCAAGTGTAGGTCTGGCCGGAAATCGTCTCCCGCAGCAGTCCGAGTTCGTTGCCATCCTTGACCACCTCGCACGACCAGCCCGGAGCGAGGCGCAGCACGCAACGATCGACCAGCGTGGGCATCACCGCGTTCCAATAGTTGAAGAACTGGCCGAAGAGGAGCCGACGCTCGACCCGGGTCTCAAACGCGAACACGTCGCCGATCACCGCCAGGTCCTCGTAGTTGATCGCCCGGCTCCGGCTTTCGTCGTAGATGGCACCCTCGCTGGCGTTCGAAACATCCGCCCACTCGCGCCGCTTCGCGGGGCGGATTTCCTTCCCCGCGCGGACCAGCCAGACGGTGGCGGCAATCACCTTCTCGCGCTTGTCGAGGTATCCGACCGAGGCCCGCGCCCGCTCGTTGCCTCCGCGGTTGAGCACCCGCATCGCAAACCGGCGCGTGTGCACCACCTGCCCGTCCGCCAGAACCTCGTAGGCCCATTCGTCGAGGAGGGTGAGTGTCGGCGCGTTCTCGGCGAAGCTCGGCGTGGGCCGGGCGGCGGCCTCCAGCACCCACGCGGGGATGGCCGACGAGTCGGCCCGCACCCGCGTCGCCACACCGAGGCCGAGGACAAGCAGGACCAACAGGAGACGGTGGTTCATGGCTGGGGAGCGGGCTGCGCGTTGCCCTCGGCCGTCGCCGGCACGGCGGCCGGCACCTCCTTGGGTTTGAGCATGATCGCATGCGTGTCGGCTTTATGGATCTGCTCGAAGATACCCTTCAGTGCCGGATAGCTTTCGACCTTGAACGAGATGATGCCGGTGCGCCCGAGCACGAAATCGCGCTTCAGGCCGAGTGTGCGCGTCTTCCCGTTGTACTGCATGCGGTGCACAACCTGGATCGCGTCTCCGCCGCCAGTCACCGGCGGCGGAGCGGCGGGCTTGTCCATGACGAAGCCCTCGGGCAACACGATCTCGATATCGTCATGCTCGGCCCGCGCGTAGGGGAAAAGGATCGGATACTTGCGCTCCGCGGGAGCGAAAACGACCGGGGCCCCGGTCTCAAACACGGACGGGGCGAACATGAGGCGCTTGCCGACCGCCTCGGCGTACCCGGGGACCCGCAGCTGGAAGGTCACCTTGAGCGGCATCTCCTGGGTGCGCAGGTTCGTCCAGGTGATTGCGCTCACGTCCGCGTTCGGCAGCCGCTTGGCTAGCTCCTCGCGGAACTCCTTGTTCACGTCCTCGAGCGCATCCTCCCAGGTCTCGATTTTGCGCGCGATTGCCGGGTGCCCGGTGAACTCGATCTCGACTTCGCCCTCAAGAGTGCCTTCCGCATCGAGCTTGAAGCGGCCTCTCCGCTGCGTCCGGTTGCCGTCGGCCGGGGCCGCCGGCAATTGGTCGAAGAGAATGTCCTTCGCGCTGTCGCAGCGGAAGACCGTCACGCCTTCGTCGCGCCAGTCCAGCATACCGTAGGGGAGGAAATAGCTACCCGGACGGAAATACCGCCATTGGCCCCCGACTTCGACCGCCACACTGTGCCGGTCCATGAACGCCCAGCCGTCTTTGCCGCGCACGTTCATGATCTCGGACCGGCTCGCATTGCGTGCCTCTCGCACCTTGTACCCCGAGGCGCGCGCGAGCGCCGCGAAAAGCTGGTTGATCTCCTTCGCCCAACCCGCGCGCTTCTCCAGCACGGTCTTGGGCGCCTCCAGCGAGTCGCTTTTCCGAAGCCGTTCCCGGCTCTTCTCCCGCGCTTCCTGGATCTCGGGCGAGTTCACCCAGGAATAGTTGGTGATCTCGCGCTGACAGAACTCGTAGAGCCGCCGGAGTTTCTCGTCGTCGGTGGCCGCTCCGGCGAGCAACTCCTGCGCCTTCGCTCTCACGCCGCCACCGCGGGTGGCGGCCTCGAAATCATCGCCCCAGGACGAGCTCAACGTCGTCCAGACATCGTTTCCGGTCAGGCCGGGAAACGTCCGCACCATCGAGAGCCAACCCCGGAACTCCCGCTGCGCCGGCATGAACTCCTCCTCGTCGAAGGCCGGGATGTCCCGCGCGACAACCTCCAGATTGCTGCTGTATTTGTTGAGCTTCGCGGTCGGGGTGTTCAACCACGCGACCGTTCCGGGGTTGGTCATCTTGCCGACGATGAAATGATACTCCCGCACCGGCACCCGCTCCTGGCAGAAGAACACCTGTACGAAGAAGCTGCCGTCGCGCCTGCTCTTCCACCGGTACTCGACCACATCCCCCGGGGCCAGGTTCGGGAACGCGAACGAGGTCCGCTTCCAGCGATCACCGCCCTGCTTCACCACCACCGTCTCGAAGATGTCCTCGTTCTTGAGCTCGCTGCTCGAACCGTCCGGCTTCACCACACGCGCCTCCGGACGATTGACCGCAACGGTATCCGGGTACTCGATCGTGAACTTCCCTTGCTCCTCCACCCCCTTGTGGGTGTAGACCTTGGCCCGCACGAAGTTCTCCGTCTCGGCCGAGGCGCCCTCCGCCGAGAGCGTGGCACGCTCGCTCAGCTCCTGCGTCGAGAGCAGGATCTCCGCGTCCACGCCGGGCATGCTCGTCGAGTCCGTCGCGGCCAGATCCTTCGGATCGACCGGCTTCCACCGGGCCGCATGGGCCGGGACCGCAAGAAGCAGTCCCAGCGCGAGCGCGGCGACCACACCGCGACCGGAATTTTGAGACAGAAGGCGCGCGGACGCCATCGTTGCGAGACGTGCAGAAGCAAGGGATCGATGCATGGAGGAGCGGGGTTCTCGAGGGTTTGCCGACAATCATGCGCACTCCCGCCAATTCCAGCGCCTGGGCGCATCGCCGTGGGAACGCGACACCGACCGTCGACACCGAGCGTGGAGGATCCGCACCGCCAGTGACGAGCACTTTCTCCGCGACTACACCGGCCAGGCCGGCCGGCTCGACACCGTCATCGGCAGCGACGTTTCGCGCCGGAACGCTTCAGGGGACGGCCGGGGCCTCCTTCGGCTTGAGCATGAGCGAATGGGCGTCGGCCTTGTGGAGACTCTCGTAGACATCCTTGAGCACCGGGTAGCTCTCGGCGCGGAAGGAGATCACCCCCGAACCGCCCAAGATGAAATCGCGCTTCAATCCGAGGGTCCGGGTCTTCACGCTGTACTGGATCTGATGCGTGGCTTTGATCGCCTCGCCGCCGCCCCTCACCACCGGTGGCGCGGTCGGTTTGTCCAAGACGAACCCTTCGGGCAGCGCGATCTCGATGTCGTCATGTTCCGAGTATGCAAAGGGGAAGACGATGGGGAATTTCCGCGTGGCCGCCGCGAAGACCACCGGCGCACCCACCTCGAAGACTGAGGGGGCGAACACCAGCCGCTTGCCCACCGCCTCCGCATAGCCGGGAACACGCAGGTGATACGTCACCTTGAGCGGCATCTCCTGGGTGCGCAGGTTCGTCCAGGCGATCGCGCTCACCTCGGCGTTCGGCAGCCGCTTCGTGGTTCCCTCGCGGTGCTCCTTGTTCACGTCCTCGAGTGAATCTTTCCAGGTCTCGATCTTCCGGGCGATCGCGGGATGCCCGGTCAGTTCGATCTCCACCTCACCCTCGAGGGTGCCCTCGGCATCGAGGCTGAAACGGCCCTTGCGTTGCACCTGGTTGCGCTCCGCCGGCTGCGCCGGCAATTGTTCGAAGAGGACTTCCTTGGCCTCGTCGCAGCGGAACACCGTGGCACCCTCGTCCCGCCAGTCGAGCACCCCGTACGGAAGAAAATAACTGCCGGGCCGGAAATACCGCCATTGCCCGCCGACCTCGACCGCCACGCTCCGGCGCTTCATGAAGCTCCAGCCGTCGTAGCCGCGCACGTTGAGGAGCTCCGTCCGGCTCGCGTTGCGCGCCTCGCGCACCTGGTATCCGGCCGCCCAAGCCAACGCCGCGAAGAGCTGGTTGATCTCAGGTTCCCAGCCGGCGCGCTTGCTGAGCACGCCCTTGGGCGATTCCAGGGTGCGGCCCTTCGCGCTCTTCTCCCGTGCGACCTGGATCTCCGGCGAGTTCACCCAGGAGTAGTTGGTGATCTCCCGTTGGCAAAACTCGTAGAGCCGGCGGAGCTTCTCCTCGTCGCTGCTCGCGCCCGCGATCAACTCCCGCGCCTTGCCCTTCACCCGCCAATCCTGAGTCGCCTCCTCGAATCTCTTGGCCCCATCGGCACTGCGAAACAGCCACAGCTTCTTGTCGTCGTACTCCTGGAATGTCTTCAGCATGAAGACCCACCCGCGGAACTCCCGTTGGGCGGGCATGAACTCCTCCTCCTCAAACGCCGGGAGGTTCCGCGCGATGATCTCCTTGGCATGGGAACTCTTGTCGAGGTTCGCGGCGGGAATGTTCTGCGACGAGATCCGGCCGCGGTTGTGCATCCTCCCAACAATGAAATGGTACTCCCGCACCGGCACATCCTCCTGACAGAAGATCGAGCGCACGTAGTAGTAGCCGTCGGTGCAGGTCTTCCACCGGTACTCGACGACATCTCCCGGAGCCAGATTGGGAAACACGAGCGACAGCCGCTTCACCCGCTCGCCTCCCGCCTTGGCCTCCACGGTTTCAAAGATGTCCTCCTTTCGGAGTTCGATGCTCGAGCCATCGGGCTTCACCACCCGCGCCTCGGGTTGGTTCACCACCGTGTCGTCCGCGTAGAGAATCGAGAACTTTTGGTCCTCCACGCCCTTCCGCGTGTACACCTTGGCGCGCACAAAATCCTCCGTCTCCGTCTCGCCCACGATGGTTTCACTGACCTCGTGGGTGGAGAGCAGAATCTCGGTGTCCACCCCCGGCGCCGTCGCCGAATCGGTCGCGGCCAGATCTTGCGGATCCACCGGTTGCCAACGCGGCGGCCGGGCCGACGCCGACCATGGGCCGCCGAGCAGGAACGCCACCAGGACGGCGCGACACACCATCCGGGAGAGTGAACACAGTGACACCGCGGTCGGCTGCGGTGCCGGCAAGGAAGAGCAAATCATGGAGGGGCGAGGGTTGTCGGGGTTTGCAGCAGTCGGGCGCTCCCCCGCAACACCAGCGCCGAGGCGCATCGCCATGGGGACGCGACACCAACCGTCGCCCCGAGCGTGGAGGAATCGCATCGCCAGTGACGAGAGATTTCCCCCCCCCTGCCGCCCACCACTCCGCTCACACCGCCGCCGCGAGAATGGTCTCCAGCTCCGCGGCGGTCAACGGCAGCGGGTTGCCCTTCATGCTGCTCGCGGCGGCGGCCTTCTCCACGATCGCGGGAATATCGGTTTCCCGGATGCCCCACGCGCCGAGGCGCGGAATACCGAGCTGTCGCGCCAGACCATAGCAAAACTCCGCCGTCGCTTCCGGCCGCGCCGTCGAGTCGCCAGTCAGCCAGCACGCCACCTCGGCCATCCGCGCCACCGCCGGATGCTGCGGCGCCCGCGTTCGCAGCGCCGTGAGGTTGCCGCGCAGCACCGGTCCGAGCAGTGCCGCGCAGATGGCCCCGTGCGGCGCCGCAAACATCCCGCCGATGGGAGCGGCGAAACCGTGCACCGCACCGAGGCCGGCATTCGCCAGCGCCATGCCGCTGTAGAGCGCGCCGAGCGCGAGGTCGCTGCGTGCCGCCAGATCGCCGGGGGCGGCGGCGGCCCGCGGCAGCGCCCGCGCCACCCGGCCGATACCCTCGCGGCACAGCACGTCCGTCATCGGATTGGCGCGACACGAAAGGTACGGTTCGATGAGCTGCGTGAGCGCATCCATGCCGGTGGCGGCCGTGACCGCCGCCGGGAGGCCGACCGCGAGCTCCGGATCCACCACGGCCACGCGCGGCAGCATCGCCGCACTGCGGAGGCTCACCTTCACCCGCGCCGGCGGCACCGCGAGCACGGCATTGCGGGTCGCCTCGGCGCCCGTGCCGGCCGTCGTCGGAACCGCGACGAAGGGCCACGGTGCGGTCACCAACGGCAACCCGCGGCCAACAACCTCCAAATAGTCCTGCGCCGTGCCGGAGTTGGCCGCGAGGGCGGCGATCGCCTTGCCCGCGTCGATCGCGCTCCCGCCGCCGACCGCCACCACCACCGTTGTTCCGAGAGCCCGAGCCCTGCGCACCCCTTCTTCGACCAGGGACACCGTCGGCTCCCCGCGCACGGGAAATATCTCCAGCACGTCCACCGCGCGTCGCAGAGCCGCGATGAGCTCGCTCTGTCGTTCCGGTTCCGCCCCGGCGACGCAGAACACCCGCCGGCCGAAGTCCGCCACCAACGTCGGCAGCTCCCGTCGGGTTCCCGCGCCGAAGACGATGCGCTGCGCTGTCGCGAACTCGAACCGCGCCGGTCCCGTCGCACCGACCTCCCGTTGGTCACCAGCCGGCATCTTCGGGAAAAACGTTCGCAAACTTCACACTGGTCCGGGGCGCCGCCATCAGCGGGGCGACGGCGTCGCGCCACGCCGCGTAGTGCGCAGTCTCCTTGTGGCGCGCCGGGGCACCAGCATCGCGGTAGACCTCGACCAGCACAAACCGGGTGGGATCGTCGGCCTGCCGGCAGATGTCGAACCGCGCGATCCCGGGTTCCTGCACACTGGCCCGGGCGTTCGCCAAGGTTGCGGTCACGAACTCCTCGACACTTTCGGGGCGGACTTGCACGTGGACATGAACGATAAGCATGCCGCAGCGTGGCGGGAAAACCCGCCGCTGTCGACCCCGCGGGCCGCACTTGCCAAGGCTAAAGGTCTCGAATTAGCTCCGACGCCACGATTCCCCCTTGAGCAAACGCCCGCCCGGCCGACTAGAAACGGGCGCACGTCCATGTCCGGACTCCACCTTCCTCCTCCGACCGCTTTGATCGCCGTCGCCGATCAGGCCACCCGCGGCGTCTCGCCGCTCGGCGCAGCCGCGCTTGCTGCCTCAGCCTTGGTCGCCGGATGCCTGGCGGGCTGGGCCGGGCACCAATTATACCGCACGCGGAAAGGGCGATCGCGCCCCGTCGATCCCGGCGTGTTGATCGAGCAGATTCCCTTCCCGGCGGCAATTGCCGCGGCGGACGGACGCTGGCGCGCCGCCAATAAACTCGCCGACCAATTTTTCAGCACGCGCAGCCTTTCCTCGGACGACATCTCCACCCCGGATCTGCTTGAACACATCCGGCAATGCTCCCGCTCCAGCGAGAGCAACGACGGTTACGAGTGCCGAATCGGGGAGATCTGGATCGGTTGGCGCCTCTCTCCCTTGCCCGACGGCGAGGTACTCGCCAGTCCGGCCGACATCACACTGCAGAAGCACCAAGAGTCGATCATCAGCCGCGAACGCGACACCGCCTTGCACGCCGCGCGGATGACTTCCGAATTCATCGCCACCCTCAGCCACGACATCCGGGTCCCGATGAACGGCGTGCTCGGCATGGCCAACCTCCTCCTCGAAGCCGGCCTGACCCCGCAGCAGCAGGAGCTCACCCAATCCGTCGTCGATAGTGCCGAGAGTGTCATCACCCTCACGGACGAGTTGCTCGACTTGGCGAAGATCGAAGCCGGCAAACTGGAGATCCACCCGCAGCCCGTCGATCTCTGCACCCTGCTCGACGAACTGCTCCGCGGCCATGCCGCCCGCGCCGCCGAGAAGAACCTCGACCTGTATTGCTCCGTCGACCCGATGTTGCCCGAGCAGATCCATACCGACCCCGTCCGCCTGCGCCAGATCCTCGGCAATCTCCTCAGCAACGCGCTCAAGTTCACGGACCGCGGCGAGGTCTTCGTCCACGCCGGCTTCGAGGCCTCGCCGGAGAACCCCAACGTCGGCGAGATGCGCTTCTCCGTCCGCGACACCGGCATCGGCATCCCGCAGGAGAAACGTGACCACCTCTTCCAGGCCTTCAGCCAGGCCGAAGCCAACACCTATAACCTCTACGGCGGCACCGGCCTCGGACTCGCCACCAGCCGCCGCCTCTCGGAGTTGATGGGCGGCCGGATGTGGTTCGAAAGCGAGACTGGCCGGGGCAGCACCTTCCACCTCGCCTTGCCCTACCAGCCCGTCGAAGGCTCCAAGCCCCCGGTGTGGACCCAAAAACACATTCAGGTCGACGGCCGCGACATCCTCGTCGTCGAGGACAACCCGCGGGTCGGCGCCGTGCTGCGGGATTGGATCGTGCGCTGGGGCGGGCGCCCGAAACTCATTGAGAGCGCCGCCGACATCCTCTCGTGGATCGAGTCCGGCGGCCGTTGCTCGGTGGCGCTGGTCGACTTCGACCTGCCCCATTCCAACGGCCTCGCGGCCCTGCGCACCCTCCAGCAGCAGAAGACCCCGCCGCGCGTCATCGTCCTCAGCTCCCGGCCTCCGGAAGCCAAACACGGGCTCGAGACCTGCGACATCCTCCTCAAGCCGGTCCTGGCCGAGAGCTTGCTCGAATGTCTCCGCCGACCACCGCGCGCCGTCGCCAAACCGGCGGGAAAACCGGCCGCGGCTACCGCGGC
>JAEXPL010000113.1 GCA_023446865.1 Verrucomicrobiota bacterium
CCGCAGACGGCCGCGGGTTCGAGTCCCGTCCATCCCGCCATTTTGAAGGCCGCCGGTATCCCCGGCGGCCTTCACGTTTTTCGCCACAGCGGTGCGAACTGGACGCCGCGCCAAGCTGCAATGATCACCCGTTAAAAACACGATGCACACCTTCCGAAATCGGGGTTGACAAGGCCCCGCCCGTCCGGAGTCTCTCGCCCCTCTTTCGTGGCTTCGTAGCTCAGTTGGTAGAGCAGTTGACTCTTAATCAATTGGTCCAGGGTTCGAGTCCCTGCGAAGCCACCACTTTCAAACCTCCCGGTCGCAAGGCCGGGAGGTTTCTTTTTTCTTCGGCGGACCACCTACAACCACAGCCAACCGGTCGCGGCGGCGGTCACCACCATCGCCCAAGCCGGCAACTTCGCCCACTGCAGGCCGGCGAAGAGCGCAAGGGCCAGCAGCAGCGACCGGAGATCGGTGACCCCAGCCGGCAACACCGGCCGCCAAAACGCCGCCGCCAGCACGCCGACCACCGCGGCATTCGCTCCGGCCAGCGCCGCCTGCGCAGACCTGATGGCCCGCAAACGCTGCCAGAACGGCCACACGCCGAGCACCAGCAACAAGCCAGGCGAAAACACCGCCATCAGTGCAACAACCCCACCAACCGCTCCCCCCGGGCCCAGGTTACTCACCGAGCCGAGGTAAGCCGAGAACGCGAACAGCGGCCCGGGTAACGCCTGGGCCGCTCCATAACCCGCGAGAAACTGATCGTGGTTCAGCCACCCCGGCCCGACCACTTCCGCCTCCAAGAGCGGCAACACCACGTGCCCGCCACCGAAGACCAGCGCACCCACGCGATAGAACTGCGCGGCCATTGCCGCCGCCGGCCCCTCGACAAGCGGTAGAAACACCAGCAGCGCGACGAAGACCGCCAACCACGCTGCTCCGGCACGACGCCGCGATAACGAGCCGTTCTCACCGACCGGCACCGAAGTCCCCACCCGCCCTCGCAATACGAGCCACCCCAGCAGCGCGCCGCCGCCAATCGTCGCCATCTGCACCCACGCCGCGGGCCAAAGTAAAAGCGCCAGCAGCGCGGCCATCGCCAGACCCAAACGCGGTAGATCAGGGCACAGCGATCGCCCCATCTGCCACACCGCCTGCGCGACGACCGCTACCGCCGCTACCTTCAATCCCTTGAGCCATCCCGCCGCCGCCAAGTCCGGCAGCACAGTGACTCCGGCCGCGAACAGAAGCATCAACACCGCCGAAGGCAGTGTAAACCCGAGCCAAGCGGCAAGCCCGCCGGCCAAACCTCCGCGCTGGTAGCCGACCGCGAACCCGAACTGGCTGCTCGCCGGCCCCGGGAGGAATTGGCAGAGCGCCAACAGGTCCGCAAAGCCGCGCTCATCGAGCCATCCACGCCTTTCGACGTATTCCCGGCGAAAGTAGCCGATGTGCGCCGCCGGCCCGCCAAACGACGTCAGGCCCAGCCGCAGCGCGACGCAAAAAAGCCGCGCAACACTCGTGCGCGGCTCGGAGGCGTTTTCAGCGGCGGCGATCGGCTTCACGTCCCGCAAGGATGGGGGCTTCGTCCGCAGGCGCCACCGGAAACAGGTGACGGCGCGTTACTTCGTCGTGGCGGCCTTCACTGCGGCGGCAAACTGCGCGGCGCGCGCGGTGATCGCGGCCCAATTCTTCTCCTTGAGCGCCTTGCCGTCGACGAGCGCGGAGCCCGCGGCGGTCGCGTACGCGCCAGCCTGCAGGAACGCCCCGATCGTCTCGGGCGTCACGCCGCCGGTGGGCACGAACTCGATCTGGGGGAAGGGCGCCTTGAGCGACTTGATGTAGTTCGGACCGAAGAACTCCGCAGGGAAGATCTTCACCGCGTCGGCACCGGCTTCCCAGGCGGTGATGACTTCGGTCGGCGTGAGCGCACCCGGGAAGACCGGCACGGAATAGCGCTGGCAACAGGTGATCACCTCGGGCTTGAGCGCCGGAGTCACAATGAACTTCGCGCCCGCGAGAATGCCGGCGCGCGCCGTCTCGGAGTCGAGCACGGTCCCAAGACCGAAGAGAAAGTCGGGCATCTCCGCGCTGGCGCGCTCGAGCATCTTCAGGGCACCGGGCGTCGTCATCGTGAGTTCGATGGCGGTGAGACCGCCGGCGGCGAGCGCCTTGGCGCAATCGAGCAGGCCGTCGGCGCTGTCGGTGCGGATGATGGCAATGACCTTCTCGGTCTTCAGTTTGGCGAGGACTGCTTCTTTTTTCATGAAAGGATAGACGATGGTGGCAGAAGGAGCTTGGGAGACAATGGTCGAACCGGTGGACGGTGACCGCACCAGCCCGGACAGTCGGGGCTTTTCCGCGAAACGCCCGCCCGGTCGCTCAGGAAAACCGTAGCGGGAAATCGGGGCGACCGCGGAGACAACGCGTCACCCCGACAGAGCTCACTTCGCCCGCGGGCTCTCGATCGGCCCGAGGTAGCTCGGGCGCACGCCCGGTTTCCTCTCCGTGCCGGTGTCGATCACGATGCGTTGGAAGACAACGCCGGGCGTGACCGCCCAAACCTTCAGGGTGTGGCGACCAGCAACGGCAAGGGTATGGCGCGAGGCCACGCGACGCACACCCTCGGCGACAGCCGTGCCCCACGGCTCCCAGGCGTTCGGGTTCGAGCCAATCTTGATGACCTGCGGCGCAGCATCGTCGAACGAGACCGCGAAACGCAGTCCCTCTCCCGGCTGGAAGTTGAGCGACGGCGCAACGTGGAACTCCACCTTCACCTCACCCGCGGTGAAAAAGTGCATGTCGTACTCGAGCCGCGGCGAGTCTCCGCCCGGAGTACGCTCGGACGCGAGCACCGGGAAGGTGGTGACGCCGCCGAGGGTGCGCCCGAAGTTGGCCAGCGTGCGCCACTCGGTCTCCTTGTCGCCGACCGCACGGGCATGATGCGGTGCCTCGATGGCCACATGGCCGTCGAGTTCCACGAAGCCGGCGAACGAACCCGGCCGGAGCTCGGCGGGATTCACAACCGGCACGGTCACGTCGAAGTTTTCGCCACCGGTCGTCGTGATCGCGATCTTCGCCGTGGTGTTGCCCACCGGCACAGCCGCCCAATCGGCACTGATGGTCAGACGCGTGGCGTCCTTCACCTCGCCGACGCCCGGGGAAACCTTCAGCCACGGCTGGTCGGCGGTGGCGGTGAAGGTGTACGCGGCGTCGCCACGATTGAAGAGCTCAACCCAGCGCGACGGCTTCGCGTACACGTCGATCGGCGGGATCGCCGGCGGCGGGGCCCCCCACACGGGATAACCGATCTCGCGCCCCTCGACCGCGAGCGCGGCGACCGCGCCCTGGTTCGGGCGCACTTCGCTCACGGCGGGCATCACCTCGACCGGCGGCTGCTGCCAGAAGGTGTAACCAAACTTCGCCTGCGACATCTGGTGGTTCCATTTGCCGCCGTTGAGCGAGTGGAACTGATCGCGCAGCTCGGCGTCCTGCGCGAAGAGGCGGCGCACCTTGGCAGCCTCGTCGTTGGCATTGACGCGCCCCTGCACCGCGTAGAGCCGGTTCCGGCCAGCCGCGACGTAGAGTTCCTGCAGGTTCGCGCAGGCCTTGATCGGGTAGAGTACGAGCTGGAAGAACGCGTCGCGCGCCGCGGCGGGCAGCGCTGCATCCACCTTCTCGGCGCGCACCACGAGATCGGTCCACTCGCCAAGGACACGGTCGGCCTCGTTGTAGGCGACGAGGCTGAACGTGTCGGGCGCGATCATCTCGGGCTTCCGGCGACTGTTGAGCTTGGTGTAGCCGTTCACCAGCGCGGCGATCTCGGCGGCGTGCGTCGGACCGAACTCGCGCGCGGCCCACTGCTCGGAGAACGCGCCGAGCCGCTCGTAGGGCCACTGCGCGGGATTCCGCGCGAACGTGAGAAAGAACTCGATCGGGAACTCCATCGGTTTCAGGTCGCCCACGTTCACGATCCAGATGCGGTTCGCGTCGTACTGCCACGCGAGGTTCATCTGTTCCCAGATCTTAGTGAGCGGCACGGTGTTCAGCCACTTGTAGTTTCGCGGACCGCCGACGTAGTCGAAGTGGTAGTAGACACCCGCGCCGCCCGCGCGGCCTCGCTCGGCGGCCGTGGGGAGGCGACGGAGGTTGCCCCAGTTGTCGTCGCACCAGAGGAGCGTGACATCGTCGGGCACGCGCATGCCGCGCTCATAGTAACCCTGGACCTCCTTGTAGAGCGCCCAGACCTGCGGGACTTGCGTGAGATCGGCGTTCACTTCCTTGGCAAGGACCTCGCGCTGGTCGCGGACAATCTTCTCGAGCAGGGCCACGTTCTCCTCCTCCGACATCGGCTCGTCGCCGTCGCCACGCATCGCGAGGGTGGTCATCGTCTCGAACTGCTTGGCTCGGCGCGCGCCGAGCGTCCAGAACTCGCGAAGCACCGCCGCGTTCTTCGCATAGTCCCAGTGACCCTGACCGTAGCGCGCCCACTCCTTCTGGGCGCGATTCATCGGCTCATGGTGCGAGGTGCTCATGACGATGCCGAACTCGTCGGCCAGGCGCGGGCTCTCGGGATCGTCGTCGTAGAAGGCGTTGTTCCACATCGCCGGCCAGAGGAAGTTGGCGCGGAGGCGCAGGAGCAGCTCGAACACGTGCACGTACATCTTGCTGTTGATGCCGCCGAACTTCTCCGCGGCCCAATTCGAGAGCGCCGGGGCCTCGTCGTTGAGGAAAATGCCGCGGTACTTCACCACCGGGCCAGCGTCCACCAGCCGCACCGGGCGCACATAGACCGCGTCGCGGTGCACAGTCGGCACATCGGCCCACCAGTACCACGGCGATACGCCGATCTGCTCCGAGACTTCGTAGACGCCGTAGATCGTGCCACGCTTGTCACTGCCGGCGATCACCAGCGCGCGCTCCACCCCGGGCATGGGCTTGTCGACCGTCTCGATGCGGAACGCCTCCCACCGGCCCGCGATGCCGGATACGTCGAGCTTCCCGGCCTTCACGAGGCCGTCGATCAGCGGGCTCTTGCCCACCGTGCCAACAATGACGGCGAATGGGATTGATTTGAGCGCCGTCGGATTGAGCGCCGGCTTCACGGCGCCCACGCGCTCAACGTCGGCCTGCAGATCGCGCACCGCACGCTGCACGCCGGCCCAGTCCGCGCTGTCGACGAACAACGGCGCGGCGCCGTGATCGGCGATGAGCGCTGAAGATTGCACGACGGGCTCGAACGACACAAATCGCGCCTGACCTAGCGCAAGGGCCAGCGGCGACAAGACGGCCACGACAGCAAGAGACACGGCACAACGCAGGAGCCGTGTGGATTTCCGGGGCGACGAGATCGGGGATGTGTTCATCTC
>JAEXPL010000150.1 GCA_023446865.1 Verrucomicrobiota bacterium
TGAGCTTCTCGGTGCGCTACCTCAAGGCCTCGGCGGGCATCGTCATCACCGCCAGCCACAACCCGCCGCACGACAACGGCTACAAGGTCTACTTCGGCGACGGCGGCCAGGTCGTGCCGCCGCACGATACCGGCATCATCGCGCAGGTCGACCAGACCTCCTGGGACGAGGTGGCGAAGTTCTTCGGCAAGAAGCTCGACGCCGTGATCACGCTCGGCGTCGCCGCCGAGCAGGCCTACCTCGAGGCCGCGGCCGCCGCGGTGATCGATCCGACCGTGTTCAAGGGCTCCAAGCTCAAGGTTGTCTTCACCAACGTCCACGGTACTGGAGCCGTGGCGACGCTGCCGTTGCTCGAACGCTTCGGGGTGAAAGTCGCCGCGGTGCCGGAGCAGCTCGCCTTCGATTCGCGCTTCCCGACCGTGAAGTCGCCCACCCCCGAGAACGCTCCCACGCTCGCGATGGGCATCGAGCTCGCGAAGAAGACCAAGGCCGACGTCGTGCTCGCGACCGACCCGGACTGCGACCGCATGGGCGTCGCCGTGCGCGACGACAAGGGCGAGCTGGTGCTGCTCACCGGCAACCAGATCGGCGCGCTGCTGGCCGAGTACCGCATCTCGGCGATGAAGAAGCGCGGCGTGCTCCCGAAGAAGGGCACCAAGCGCGCGGCGCTCATCAAGACCTTCGTCACCTCCCAGTTGCAGGACGCCATCGGCCACGCCCACGGCCTGAAGGTCATCAACACCCTCACCGGCTTCAAGTGGATCGGCGCCAAGATCGCCGGCTACGAGGCGCAGATGAAGGCCAAGCTCTTCGAGACCGAGGGCGTCGCGCTCGACTACGACGCCACCTCGCCGGAAATCCGCGCGGAGTTGCTCCTCGACTACAGCACGTTCTACGTCTTCGGCGGCGAGGAGAGCTACGGTTACCTCGCGACCGACACGGTGCGCGACAAGGACGGCAACGCCGCCTGCCTCATCTTCTGCGAACTCGCCGCCGCGGCCAAGAAGGCCGGCAAGAGCATCACGCAGTACCTCGACGGCATCTACCTGAAGTTCGGGTTCTACACCGAGACGGTCGGCAACATCTACTACGAGGGCGCCGCCGGCGCCGCGAAGATCGCCCGGATCCTCGCCTCGTACCGCTCGTCGCCGCCGAAGGCGTTCGGCAAGCTCAAGGTCACGAAGTTCCGCGACTTCGGCCGCGAGAAGATCAAGGACGCCGACGGCGAACTGATCCCGGCGCAGGACCTCTACATCGTGACGCTCGCCAACGGCTTCAACTACGCCGTGCGCGGCTCCGGCACCGAGCCCAAGATCAAGTTCTACCTCTTCGGCCAGTCGAAGGTGAAGAGCGCGAAGGTCCTCGCCGACGTGAAGGCCGCGACCAAGGCCGCGCTCGAGGAGTTGCGCCAGCAGGTCGAGGCCGACGCCGCGAAGCGCGCGGAAGGCTGAGTATTCCTGCATGGCACCGGCTCTGCGAACGGTGCTTTCCTCTCGCGCCCCGCGGGCATATCCCGCGGGGCGCCTTGTTTTCCGAGGCAAGGAACCGGATCTCTCTTCCCGGTGCCGCTTGTGCGTACCTTGTGGTGTGAGATTCCCGGAAACTGAGATTGTCGGGAACGAACCGGCTCTGTTACGGATCTGTTCCGAACCCGATGACCGAACGGCCCCATAGCTTCTTCCGCAGGTACCGCCATCTGCTCATCCTGCTGATCTACCCGCTTTATTTCTGGGGGTTCCAGTACGTCGAACACGCGGTGCCGGTGGCGAAGTACATCATGTACCTGCCGGCGGCCGACTACATCCCCTTTCTGCCGGGCGCCATCTATCCGTACCTGTTCTGGTATCTCCAGATCGCCGGCGCGATCGCGTACCTGGCGTTCGCCAACCCCAAGGGGTTCGTCCAGCTCATGCTTTTCCTCTACATCGGCATGGGCGTGAGCTACGGAATCTATCTGATCTGGCCCAACGGCCAGAACCTGCGACCGGCGTTGGCCAGCCTGGGCGAAGGCTGGGATTTCGACCTGATCCGCTGGCTCTATCGGGTCGATACGCCGACCAATTCCAACCCCAGCATGCACGTCATCGATTCGATGGCCGTCTACCTCGCGTTGAAACGTGACCAGTGGTTGTCCGGCCGGCGGGTGTTCCAGGCGGTGAACCTTGTGCTGAACATCGTGATCATCGCCTCCACGGTGCTCGTGAAGCAGCACTCGATCATCGACGTGATCTGTGCGCTGGTGTTCTCGTGGATCCTCTATTTGGGGATCATGCGCCACGACCTGCTCGGCCGTGCGGTGCGGTATTTCCGGGAACAGCGGCCGGCGGAGCCGGAGGCCGAGGTCGCGCTCGCCGACGTGGTGGTCGAGGAGAAGGAGTAGGGTCCGCCCCGCGTAGGACCGCTCTCCGAGCGGTCGCGATGGGCTTGGGCCGGAAGCACCGACGTGGGCTTGGGTGCGCGGGTGGCTGTGTGCGCGCGCGCAGAGCGCAGGGGAGGAACGGAGCCGAGGGGGTCCAGTCGGAGACTGGACCTACGCGCCGAGCAGCTTCAGCAGATGCGCCGCCGTGTCGCGCCCGGCGACTCTTTGGGCGTACTGGCGTTGGCGCTCGGCGATTTCGAACCAGCGGCGAGAGTTCTCGGCAAGCAGGCCCGAGATGGCGGCGGGCAACGCGGGGATCTGGCGGCAGATGATCCCGAGTCCGCGGCTCTCGATCCAGCCGGGGTTGCCCGCCTCCTGGCCGGGCACGTGGCCGGTGATGATGAGCGGGAGGCCGCAGCTGACCGATTCGAGGAGCGTGTTCGGTCCGGCGCGGGTGATGAGCAGATCGTTCTCGGCCATGTGGCGCTCCATGTCGGTCACGTAGCCGGGCAGCATGACGCGGGTTCCCACCTGGTCGGCGAACGCGGAGGCGAGCGAGGCCTTCAGCTTGTCGTCGCGTCCGGTGATCACGGTGACGCGGGAGCCGGTCACGCCGAGCAGGGTGGCGACGAGCCTGCGCGTGCGGCCCTTGGGAAAGGCGTTGGCGAAGACGAGAATGCTCAGCGGTTCGCCGGCTTGGCGGCGCGCGAGGCGGCGGTCGAACACCTCGGGCGGCGTCTCGAAACGGCGGCGGATGGGGAAACCGAGCTCGGCCACCGCGGCGGCGGGAATGCCCATCTCGGCGAGCTTCGCCGTCGCCTCGGTCGTGGGGCTGACGGTGCAGCAGCAACGTTGGTCGACCCAGAGCGACTAGAAGGTGACGAGGTCGGCGATGAGCGAGACGAAGGGGATCTTCAGGCCGTTCTTGTCCAGCAGATCGAGGGCGCAGCCGACGAAGCCGGGGTGCACGCTTACAATCAGGTCGGGCTGGTAGTCGCGGACCAACTTGATGAACCGCGTCTCCATGCTGCCCTTCGAGAACCAGTTGAGCACGCGCGGGAAACGGTGGCTCCACGCAAAGAACCAGCCCCAGGCGCAGGGAGCGTGCGTGATCAGTGGGATGTACGATTTCTCGACTGCCGTGCCCACGATCGGGAAGAAGTCGAAGGCGTTGGCCGTGCGCACATCCACCGTCGCGTCGAGTTCGTTGAGGTAGGTCGTCAGCGATTGCGCGATGCTCTTGTGGCCGTGGCCGGTGTGTTCGGACGACAGGAGTAGGATTCGTCGATTCACTGGGGCGATTCCGGACGGGCTGTCGTGGGTTGTCGACGCGGAAGAGGCCGGTGCGACGGATTTGTCACATTGGGCCGGTGTCGCTGATCCCCGGAGATGGGCGCACCCCCTAGGATTCAACACCGGTGACTCGTTGCCGAACGTGGCGCCTCAAGAGCGGTGGGGGATTCCCCTCGCGGAAAGCGCTGCCCCTGACCCCCGGCAAGTTTTGCTGCCGGCGTCGCCCGGCGGCGAGCCGAGGCGGCAGGTCTTCGCGAATGCCTTGGTGGCAAGTGGGTTGGGCATGCCTTCTGGACACTGGCACGCCCATTGCGAAGGGGGCGGCAACCATGGCCACCACCGAAGTTCTCTCCCCGCATGCAGCCACCCAGCGCACCGTTGCCACCGATCGTGCGATCGACGTGATCAACGGCCTGCCGCATTTGCCGCGTCTGGTGCTGCTCTTCACCCATTGCGAAGGTATGACGATGCGCGAGATCGGCCGGGCGCTCGGGGTGAGCGAACAGCGGGTGCGGACGATGCACGATGAGGCGCTGCGCGCGCTGCAGCTGCGGCTCAGCGCCTGAGCGGCGCGGGTTTCATTTGGGCGGCGCCGCTTCGGTGCGGGCGGCCCAGGCGTCGTATTCCGCGCGGGGGCGGAAACGCAGCGAGGCGGAGTTGATGCAGTAGCGGCGGCCGGTCGGGCGCGGACCGTCGTCGAAGACATGGCCGAGATGGGAGCCGCACACGGTGCAATGCACTTCGGTGCGCACCATGCCGTGGCTGGTGTCGACGGTCTCGGCGACGAACGCCGGCTCGACCGGTTGCCAGTAGCTCGGCCAGCCGGTGCCGGAGTTGAACTTGTGGCGCGAGTCGAACAGCGGGGTGTCGCAGCCGACGCAGACGAAGACCCCGTCGCCGTGGAAGTCCCAGTACGCGTTGTCGAACGGCGGTTCGGTGCCCTGCCGGCGGGCGACTCGGTACTGCGCCGGGGTCAGGCGACTGCGCCACTCGGCGTCGGTGCGCTGGACCTTGGTCTTGGACAGGTCGATGACGACCTGCGAGGGCAGGCCGCAGGCCGAGCGGGCGCCGACAGTGCACGAGGCCGGCGCGGGTTCGGGGCTGGCGGGCGAGGAGGGAGTGGCGGACATGGTGGATGAGTCGGCGAACACGCGAGTGCAGAGAAGGAGGACTGACAAGCCGAGGTGGATCGGATGGCGGGCGGTGGCGGACATCGTGCGGGAGTGATAGGCGGAAACGCGCGGATGCCAAACGAGGTGACGAAACGACGATGGCGCGGTGCCCGCGGGGAGGCTCAAGCTGGGTGGGCAAAGGCCGATGTTGCTCTGCTGACCGGCGAGGCATTCTGCGTGCGCCGAAGGAAACCCACCGCGATGGGAACATGATCCTGCGCTCCCGCCCTCTTGGCGCCGTTGTTGGCGGTCCTTCCGGACCGGCCGGGCGGTGGCGCGCCGTCCGCATCGTCGCGGCGACGCTCGCGGTGTGGGGCACGGTGGTGTTCGGCGAGCCCCAGGCGCCCGCAGAGAAACCGAACGTGCTGGTCGTGTTGTCCTACCATGTGGGGATGGAGTGGGAGGACGAGGTGTTGGCCGGATTGAAGGCGAGCCTCGGGGAGCGGGCGGAACTGGTGCTGGTGCAGCTGGACGTGAAGCGGTTTCCCCAGCCTGGGCGCGAGCCGGCGATGGAGGCGAATCTCGCGAGCAAAGTGGCGATGAGCCGGCCGGCGGCGGTGGTCGCGATCGACGACTACGCCTACGAGTTTGTGCAACAGCGGCGCGCGCTGCTTCCGCCGCAGATCCCCGTGATTTTCGGCGGGGTCAATTTCTTCACGGCGGATCCGCCGCCCCATACCGGCGGGGTGGTCGAAGCGATCGACCTCGGCGGCACGCTCGGCCTCGCGCGCACGCTCCTGCCGGCCAGCCGCCGCCTCGTGATCGTGAACGACCGCACCGAGACCGGGCGGGCCAACGACGCCGCGCTCGCGCAGACCCTCGAGCTCTCGGGCCTGGGCTGGGAAACCCTGCGGCTCGGCCGAGGCACCTTCGCCGAGACGGAGGCGGCCCTGGCCGGGCTCGACCCACGCCGCGATGTGGTGATCCTGCTGTCCTGGAATCTTGATGGCGCCGGGGCGACCCGCACCTACGAGGAGGCGGTGGCCGCAGCGCGCGCGGTGTGTCCGGCGCCGCTGTTCGGCGTTTGGGGCTTCTACTTCGGCCACGGCATCGTCGGCGGCGCCTTGCTCGACGGACGGGTGCACGGGCGGGAGGTCGGCGAACTGGCGGCGCTCGCGATGGCCAGCGGCCCCGAGAGCCAGCTGCCCCTGGTCTCGCGCTGCCGCACCGAGTTGCGACTCGACGACCGCGAGCTGCGCCGGTTCGGCATCGATCGGAAGCGGATCCCGCCCCAGGCTTGGGTGGCTTTCGCCGAGGTCTCATTCTGGCATGAACACCTGTTCGGGGTGGTGCTCGGTGCGTGCGTCATCGCGCTGCAGACCGGCACCATCATGTGGCTGCTCTGGCTGCGCCGCCGCCAGCGCACCACGGAGCGCCGGTTGCGGGCGAGCGAGGCCGACCTGCGCCACACGCTCGACTCGATCGGCGATGCGGTGGTGGTCGTCGACCCCCGCGGGACGATCCTGCGGATGAATCCCGTGGCCGAACGCCTCACCGGGCGGCCGGCGGCGGTCGCGACGGGGCGGCCGTTGGCCGAGGTCCTGCAGTTGCGCGCCGCCGAGGGCGGGACGCCGCTGGCCGACCCGGTGGAGCGGGCGCTCGAGCGGCTGCCGGGCGATCAGGCGCCGCAACGGGCGGTGCTGAAGGCCGGCGACGGTCCGGCCCGGGTGCTCGAATACAGCGCGGCGCCCGTGCACGATGGCGACGGGGGGCTGCGCGGCGCCGTGCTCGCCCTGCGCGATGTCACGGTGCTTCAGCGCACCGAGGCGCAGCTGCGCCAGGCCCAGAAGACCGAGGCGGTGGGCCGCCTGGTGGGCGGAGTGGCGCACGACTTCAACAACCTGCTGCTGGTGATCCGCGGCAGCGCGGAGCTGGCCCGCCAGCCGGGCACCGACGCGGAGGAGACGGCCGTCTATCTGCGCGAGATCGACGAGGCGGCGCAACGCGCGGCCGAGCTCACGCGCCAGCTGCTGGCGTTCGGACGCCAGCAGCGCCTGCAGGTGCGTGCGGTGGACCTCGCGGTGCTGCTCGACACGACGCTCAAGATGGTGCGGCGGGTGCTGCCCGCGACGATTCAGGTGGAGCGGCGCGGCGCGGCCGCGGGCTGCTGGGCGAAGGTCGATGCGGGCCAGATCGAGCAGGTGCTCGTGAACCTGTGCGTGAACGCGCGCGACGCCCTGCCCGCGGGCGGACGGATCGTGCTCGAGATTGCGCCGGCGGTGCTGGCCGAGGCGGACCTGGCGGCCAATCCGCTGGCCCGGCCCGGTTCGTTCCAGATGGTGGCCGTGACCGACAACGGTGTCGGCATGGATGCGGAGACGCAGCGGCGGATCTTCGAGCCATTCTTCAGCACCAAGCCGGTGGGGCGGGGCACGGGGCTCGGCCTCTCGGTCGTCCAGGGGATCGTGCAGCAGCACGAGGGCTGGATCGGGGTGCAGAGCGAGCCGGGTCGCGGCACGACCTTTCGGGTGTATC
>JAEXPL010000297.1 GCA_023446865.1 Verrucomicrobiota bacterium
GACAAGATGGATGTTCGCTTTGGGTTGCGCGCCCGGATGCTGTTGTGGGTGGGGACCGCGGTTCTGCTGGGCCTGGTGGCGTTGGCGGCGTGGGCCAGTCAGGCGTCGTATGCCGCGGGGGTGAAGAGCGCCCGCCAATTGGCGACCACGATGGCGCATCAGTCGGCGGCCGAGACTTCGGTCACCTTGGGCAATGCCTTCACGGTCGCCCGCAGTCTTGCCCAGACCTCCGCCTCGTTTGTTCAGGCCGGCAAGCCGGACCGGGATCTGTTGGGCGCAGTGGTGCGGGGGATCATCGAACACAACACGGCGATGATCGGGGCCTGGGTGGTTTTCGAACCTGACGCCTTCGATGGTCGTGATCGGGAGTTCGCCGGGAAGGCGGATTGCGACCCGGCCGGACGGGTGAACCTCTACTGGCATCGCAATACGGCCGGCAAAGTTGTTTCGGAACTCGTCACGGACTATACGACGCCCGGAGCGGGCGACTACTACCTCGTGCCGCGGGAACGCAGGCGGGAGACGATGGTCGAGCCCTATTTCTACGAGGTGAATGGCAAGAAGATGCTCATGACCAGCGCCACCGTTCCCGTGATCCGCGACGGCCGGGTCATCGGCGTCGCCGGTGTCGACCTCGCCTTGGACGAACTGAGCCGCACGCTGCTGGAGTTGCAGTCGAAGGTGCCCGGCTACGCCGCGCTGGTCACCAACGGAGGGACCTATGTGGTTCATCCCAACGCGCAGCGCCTCGGCCAGCCGCTGGTGAAGAGCGACCCTTGGGCGGAGCCGCTTCTCAAGACCATCGCCGACGGCACAGATTTTCTGGTCGAGAGCTTCTCCCATACCCTCGGGACCAACACCTTTCGCGCCGGCGCTTCGGCCGAGATTGGCAACACCGGCATGCCCTGGTCGGTCATCCTCACTTTGCGCGAGGA
Source organism: Verrucomicrobiota bacterium (assembly GCA_023446865.1). Taxonomy (GTDB): domain Bacteria; phylum Verrucomicrobiota; class Verrucomicrobiia; order Opitutales; family Opitutaceae; genus CAJCBL01. Next base: position 936 of record JAEXPL010000297.1, read on the forward strand.
CCGGATGCTCGCCGACGCGCGCACGACCCGGAACAGATTGCTCATGGGTTGTGCCGTGGTGCTGGTGATCGTTCTCGCCGTTGTCTGGTGGCTGGCCCGCAGCATCGCACTGCCGATCCGCCGGATGTCGGCCGAGCTGAATCAGTTCGCCGGGCAGGTGGAGTCCGCGGCGGCCCAAGTTTCGAACGTCAGCCAGAATCTGGCCTCGGGTGCCAGCGAGCAGGCCGCCTCGATCGAGGAGACCAGTTCGTCCTTGGAGGAGTTGTCGAGCATGACCAAGCGTAATGCCACCGACGCCGCCGACTCCGACCGGGTCCTGAAGGAGGAGGCCGCGCCGAACTTCCAGCAGATCGGGGACTGTACCGGTCGCATGGGCACGGCGATCGACGCAGCGGTTGGGGCCGCAAAGGAGACGGCCAAGATCATCAAGACCATCGACGAGATCGCCTTCCAGACCAACATCCTCGCCCTCAACGCCGCCGTCGAAGCCGCCCGGGCCGGCGAGCAGGGCGCCGGCTTCGCTGTCGTCGCCGAGGAGGTCCGTGCCCTCGCCCAACGCAGCGCCCAGGCCGCGCGCGAAACCGCCGAGATGATCGAGCGCGCCAACTCCCGCATCACCGAGACCGCCGGGCTCAATTCCCAGGTTGTAGCCGCGCTCGGCGACAACAAGGAGATCTCGCAGCGTGTCGCCCTGTTGGTGACGTCGATCGCCACCGCGTCGCGCGAGCAGGCTTCCGGAATCTCCCAACTCAACACCGCCGTCGTGCAGATGGACAAGACCACGCAGAGCAATGCCGCCAGCGCGGAGGAGGCCGCCAGCTCGGCCGAAGAGCTCAATGCGCAGGCGGCGCAGATGAAGGCCGTGGTCGGCGAGTTGGTGCGGCTGGTCGAGGGCGTGGCGGGGGCGGAGATCCACGCCGGACTCGCGGGAGAGGAACGGCCCGCCGCGGCCGCACGACCGCGGGAACGTGCGACCGAAACCAGTGGCGGGGCGGGCTCGATGCGGATGTCCGCGCGATCTCCGAAGTAACCGAGTTTTGGAGCCGCCGCGGGCGGCGAGGGCGGTTTCCGGGAACCTATGCCGGCCGCGTTGAGGTCGGCTCCTTTGGCCGGGTTCGCCGCTCGGGGCGATCGCAGAAGGCAAACTGCTCTGGCGGGGCGGGTCGGCCGGATGGGCGCGCCGCCGACCGCGCCGGCGGGGCGCGAATTGACGGTTTTGTGCGGTTGCCAGTGGCGCAGCCGCCCCTATCCCATAGCGCCCTTGATGACGCTGGTTCCCCTCCTCGTCGCGCTGCTCTCCGGGGCGGCAGTCGCGGTCTTCTGCCACCGCCGGTGGTCGGGGCAGGTGCGTGCGGCCCGGGAGAACGAGGCGAAGTATCGCGGCCTCTTCGAGGACTCGATCGAGGCCCAGCTGCTGCACGATCCCGACACCGGCGCGATCCTCGAGGTCAACCGGACGATGACGGAGCTTTTCGGCTACACGCAGGCGGAGTGCCTCCGGATGACCGCGGCCGACCTCAGCGCCCTGCCGGCCGAGCACAACGACGAGCATCTGCGCAACCAGCTCCGCCGGGTGATGAGCGACGGCCAGGTGACCTACGAATGCATGGGGCGGACCCGGGCCGGGCGCGCGTTTCCGATCGAGGTGGCGCTGCGCCGGCTGCAGCTCGGCGGCAGGCCGTTGGTGGCGGCCAAGGTGCGCGACATCTCCCATCGCCGCGCGGCGGAGGCGCGGCTGCTGCAGACCCAATCCAATGTGGCGGCGCTGATCGAGAGCACGGAGGATCTGATCTGGTCGGTCGATCGCAACCACGGGTTGGTGACGTTCAACAGCGCGCTGGCCGTGCACCTGGCCGCGTCCTACGGGACCGAGGCGCGGCTGGAGGCGCTGCCCGAGCAGCTCTGGCCCGCCGCCCGGGCGGCGGAGTGGCGCCGGCTCTATGAGCGGGCGCTGGCCGAGGGGCCGTACCACGTGCGCCGCGGGCTGGGCGAGGACCGGGTGCTGGAACTTTCGCTCAATCCCGTGGCGCACGGCGCGGCGCGGATCGGTGTGTCGGTGTTCGGCCGCGATATCACCGCCCGGCTCAACGCTGAGCGCGCCCTGCAGGAGAGCGAGCAGCGGTTCCGCACCCTCTTCGAGGGCGCCGGCGACGCCATCATGATCTTGGAGGACGGCCGGTTCGTGGACTGCAATCGCGCGGCGGTCGTGATGTTCGGGCTGGAGCGCCGCGAGCAGATCATCGGCCTCACGCCGATGGATCTTTCGCCCTCGCACCAGCCGGAGGGGATTCCCTCGGCGACGGTCGCGGCGGCGAAGCTGGCGGCCGTGCCTGCGGCGCCGCAGACCTTCGACTGGCTCTTCCATCGCGCCGACGGTTCGCAGTTCGCCGCGGAGGTCGGCCTCACGGCCATCGTGCTCTCGGGGCGGAGTTGCGTGCAGGCGATCGTGCGCGACGTCTCCGAGCGCCGCCGGGCCGCCACCGAGATGCGCACGCTCCTGCGCGCCGCCCCGGTCGGGATCGCCTGGATTCGGCAGGAGCGGCTTACCCAGGTGAACGCCGTGCTTGGGGAGATGCTCGGCTACCCGCCGGAGCACCTGCTCGGCCGGCCCGTGCGCGACTTCTTCCCGTCGAAGGCCGACGAGCAGGATGTGATGCCAGATCTTCTACGCCGGTTGTCCTTCGGCGAGGCGGTGGAGTCGGAGGTGCGGGTGCGCCGGGCCGACGGCTCGATCCTCGAGGCGCTGCTGCGGGTGTGCCGCATTGATCCGGCCAATCCCGACGCGGGCAGCGTGGGCATCATGCTCGATATCACGGGGCGCAAGCAGACGGAGGCGCTCCAGCAGGCCAAGACGCAGGCCGAGGCGTCGAACCGCGCCAAGAGCGTTTTCCTCGCGAGCATTTCCCACGAGATCCGCACGCCGCTCAACGCGATCCTCGGTTTCAGCCAACTGCTCCAGCGCGACCCAAACACCACGCCGCAGCAACGGGAGCAGCTCGGTGTCATCTGCCGCAACGGCGAGCATCTGCTGTCGCTGCTCAATAGCGTGCTGGAGATGTCGAAGATCGAGGCGAACCGCGTGGTGCTCGAATCTGTAGCGTTCGAGCCGCGGGCGTTGCTCAAGGACCTGGAGGCGCTGTTCCGCGTCAAGGCGCAGGCGCGGCGGTTACGGCTGGAGGCGACGGTCGACTCCGCGGTGCCGGCCGTGCTGCAGGGCGACGCTGGCAAGCTGCGGCAGATCCTCCTCAATCTGCTGGGCAATGCGGTGAAGTTCACCAACGAAGGCCGCGTCGCCGTGCGCGTCACGAGCCGGCCGTTCGGCCCCGATGCCTGCCGGCTGTGCGTTGAAATCGAGGACACAGGGATTGGCATCTCCGCCGAGGAGCTGGGCCGGCTGTTCAAGCCCTTCGAGCAGACCGAGGCCGGGCGCCGGCAGGGAGTCGGCACGGGGCTGGGGTTGGCGATCAGCCGCGAGTTGGCGCGGCTGATGGGCGGCGATGTGACGGCGACGAGCCAGCCGGGTCACGGCAGCACCTTCCGGCTCGAGGTGGTGATGGCCCCGGGTGAGGCCGGCTCCCTCGCGGTGGCGTCTGGAAACGCGGCTGGCGAAGAACTGCGGTGGTCGGACCGGTCCGCACCCCGGCGAATTCTTGTGGTCGACGATTTGGAGGATAACCGGCGGCTGGTCAGCGGCATGGTGCGCCGCATCGGTTGCGAGACCAAGGAGGCGTCCGACGGGCGCGAGGCGATCGAAGGGTTCGTGACGTGGAAGCCCGACGTCATCTTCATGGACCTGCTCATGCCGGTGATGGACGGAGCAAGCGCGATCCGCGCGATCCGGGAGCTGCCCGGCGGACGGACCGTGCGGATCGTCGCGCTCACCGCGGATACGTCCGCCGCGAGCCGCGAGGAGGTCCTGCAAGTCGGCGCCGATGCGTTCCTCGCAAAACCGTTTCTCGCCGCCGAGCTTTTTGCGCTGGTGCGGCAGTTGGCGCCCGGGGGGGCACCTGGCCCCGATGGCTCCGTGTCACCGTTGCCGGAGGAGCCGCCGTTGCCGGCGGCGGTGGTGGCGGCCTTCCGCAAGGCGGTGGAGGCCGCCGACCTCGAGGGGATCAAGGCGCTCGCCGGCACGCTGGCCGAGGACCGGCCGGAGTTGGCGCGCGCGGTCCGGCAGCTGGCCGAACAATTCGATTACTCCGGTCTGCTCCGGCGGATTGGCCAGAAGACTTCGCCATGAACCATCAACCCGAGTCCACTGCGCGCTCGAACATCCTCGTGATCGACGATTCGCCCACGAATCTCCAGCTGCTGGTGGGCATGCTGCAGGAGCATGGCTACCGGGTCCGCCCGGTGACCGATGGCGAGCACGCGCTGCGGGCGGTGCGCTCCGAGCCGCCGGATCTGATTCTCCTCGACGTCACCATGCCGGGGATCGATGGATACGAAGTCTGCCGGCGGCTCAAGGCCGACACCGAAACGGCCGAGATCCCCATCCTGTTCATCAGCGCGTTGGCGGGGATCGAGGACAAGGTCCGCGCCTTTGCCGCGGGCGGCGTGGATTACGTGAGCAAGCCCTTCCACCTCGCCGAGGTTCTGGCCCGGGTGCATACGCATCTGGAGCTACGCCGGCAGCAGCGCGCCCTGCAGGAAGGTCTCGCCCGCGAGCGTGAACTCGAGGAGATGCGCGACAAGCTCACGCACATGATCGCCCACGACATGCGCTCGCCGTTGCTGGCGCTGAAACTCGTGCTCGACCTGGTGCGCAAGGGGTCGCCCCACACCGAGCCGGAGTTGCTCACCGGGGCCGACGCCACGCTGACGATGCTCATCGAACTGGTTTCGCAGATGCTCGACGTGAGCCGCTTCGAGGCCGGTTGGTTGACCCTGGTGCGCGAACCCGTCGACTTGGTGGCCTTGGTCCGCGAGCAACTGCCCACCGTGCAGCCGCTCGCCGGCGGCATCCAGACACGGGTCGAGGCCGCCGGTTCGGTGGTGGCGGAGATCGATCGCGACCTGATCCGACGGGTGGTCACGAACCTAGTCTGCAACGCCTTCAAGTTTACGCCCAACAACGGGCAGGTGACCGTGCAGGTGGCGCGTTGCGGCGAGGCGGTGCGGGTGGCGGTGGTCGACAACGGCCGCGGCATCGCCCCGCAGGATCACGCGCGGATTTTTGAGAAGTTCGGGCAGGTCGGGCCGGATCAGCGCAAACATGGCACCGGCCTCGGTCTGACCTTTGCCAAGATGGCGGTGGAGGCGCACGGTGGACGGATCGGAGTCGAGAGCGAGGTCGGCCGCGGCAGCACCTTCTGGTTCACCTTGCCGCTGGCGGCTCCGGCCGCTCCGAAGCCGATGGGACCGGTGCCTGCGGCAGCAGCGAATTGAGGGTGCCGGGACGGATACAGCCGTAGGACGGGAAATCGGTTGGCGGCAGGCGTTGCTCCCGACTCGACTGCGGGGAGCAAGCTTCGATAAACGCCGGTCGTTGGCGCCGTTGCTGATCGCCGGGCTGCCGTTCTTCCTCTGCTGGGGCGGCATCAGCAGCGGTTCGGATTGCGCGACGACTACGCGAACCTCCACGAGGCGCACGAGCAACCGGGGCGTGTGCTGGTCCTGTGCGCCTCGCAGGGGCGTCCGGTGTACGGTTGGCTGTTGGAGCGTTCCTGTGCGTTGTTGCTCACCATCGACTCGTTTGTCTGGGCGCGAATGGCGGGCACGCTGCTGTGGGCGCTGACGGCTGCGACACTTGTGGCGACGCTCATCCGGCAGTTGCGCCGGCGCACGGCTCCGGCGCTCGCCTTGGCGGCGCTACTCCTGGCGCTCGCGGGCGTGCAGGTGGAGACCCTCTGGGGGGGGCTGGCCTCACATCTTGGCAGCCGCGCTTGGGATGCTAGCGTTCGTCTGCGTCGAGATGGGCTGGGCGGCGGCTGGCCGGCGGCGCGCCACAACAGCCGGCTCTATCTCGCCGACGCGCAGGCGGCCAAGCTGCGGAGGATCGAGGCGGCGGCGGTGCGCGTGGAGCACCTGCCCTCCTCGCGGGTATTTCTCTGGTTGCCGGAGCCGAGCGACACCGTCTGTGTGATGAGCCACCTGGACGAGTTCGGTTCGTTGTCGGGCGATTGCGAATGGGCCGCCAAGGAGATGCTGCTGCAGTTGGTCCGCGGGCACGCCCACCGGCCGGGGGCCTGGGATCTGCCGCTGCAGATCAGCATCCATTACGCTGCGCCCCTCCCGAAGCTGTACGGCATGTTGATCGACGTGCGGACGCATGGCTGAGGCGCGGCCGCGTCCGGCGCGAGAAGCCCGCCGCGGGGCCTCCGCTCAAGGGCGCGGGGCGGCGGCGAGCGGAGGTGGCGAACCGGCGGATACGTTCCTGGCCGGCGCCGGGAGCGCGAACGGATCGACGTTTTCGCGGGCGGCGACGGTCGCGAGAACCTTCGGCACGTAGAACCGGGTCTCGGCGGGGAGGCGGTCGGCGATCTCGTCGAAGCTGCGGCGTTTGGCCTTCTCGAGTTCACGGGCGATTCGACCCTCGCCGGCGTTGTAGGCGGCGAAGGCGAGCGGCCAGTCGCCGAAGCGCCCGTGCAGGAACCGGAGGTATTGCGCGGCCGCCCGTGCGCTCTTCTGCGGATTGGTGCGTTCGTCGAACGGGAAAGTGCTTAGGCCGAAACGTTTCGCGGTGGCGGGCATGAACTGGAACAGGCCGCGAGCACCGGACGGGCTCTGCGCCTCGGGATCGAAGGACGATTCGACTTCGGCGAGCCACACCCACTCCGGAGCGACGCCCTCGGCGCGGAAGACCGCCTTCAGTTGCGGCGCCAGCGCGGCGGCGCGCGGTGGTGCGGCGCGCTGGGCGATGCGACGGGTCCAGGTGCTGTTGCTGAGGACGGAACGATAGACGCGATCGCGCACGATCTCGAAGCGCAGGGTGGGGCGCGGCCGCTCGGGCGGCGGTTTGGCGGGATCGGGCGGGGGCAGGGCGCGGAGGCGCTGCTGCTCGGCGTCCCACTGGCGGCGCGAGGTCTCGACCGCCTCGGCGGCGAGGTCGAGGTAGTCCATGCGCGGCGCCAACCAGTCGGCGTAGGGGGCGCCCCAGGGTTGCTCCCGTAACCAGGAAAGCAGTGCAGCGGCCTGGGGGCGCAGGGCCGCAAAGTCCTCGATGCTGCCCAGCGCCAGCGCGTCGGCCACGGGCTGGAGGCGGCCGATCAACTGGTGGATCTGCTCCGGAGTGAGCGGCTGGAGCTCCTCGGCTTCGAAGTTCTCCTCCAGCCAGGCGCGGCCGTGGTCGAGGATGCCGTCGAGCAAGGACGCCGGGTCGTCGGCCGCCGGAGTAACGCGGGTCTCCGGCTGTGGGGCTTGCACTCCGGGCGGGACGGTTGCGGCGGGGGATGTGGATTGAGCTGACGCCACGGTCGACGGCGTTTCCGGTGTGGCGGGCGCAGGTTCTCCTGCGCTGAGCGCGACGGCGCAGGCGACAGGGAGGCAGGCTAGGAGAGAACGATGCCGGAACACGGGCGGGAGTGTGCCCATGGACCCTGCGGAGTCGATGCCGGTTCCTTCCCGCGGGCGGAAGCCTTGGTCGGGGAGTGGGGCCGCGGCCCGAAACGGCGGCGGTTGCGCGATTTCACCTGATTTCCAGCGGCGGGACTGCTAGGTGCGAGGGATGAACGAGGTTTTGTTCAACGGCTCACTTTTCGGCGCACAGCTCACCATCACCGCCTGGAAGCTCATCGGGTACACGGGCACGGCGATGTTCGCCGGGCGGTGGTTTGTGCAGTGGTGGGTGTCGAAGCAGGCGGGCAAGGTCGTGGTGCCACGACTGTTTTGGTACATGAGCGTGGTCGGAAGCCTGATGACCTTGTCGTACTTCGTCTGGGGCAAGAACGACTCGGTGGGCATCCTGGGGAATCTTTTCCCCTCGTTCGTGGCGACCTACAACCTTTGGCTCGACATCAGTCATCGAGGTTGGAATCGCGAGAAGGCAGGCCACTGACGCGGGCACCTCAGAAGGGATCGGGTTCGCGGAAAACGGGCGTGGCTTCGACATGGTGGCCGGGCGGGATGTTGATGGCGTCGCCCTGGGCGGGAAGCTGGTCGTTCTTGTAGAGCTGGATTCTCACCGTGGCGTCGGCGTCGGGCGTTCCCCATGACCATTTGCCGATCGAGACGAATTCCATCGGCACGCCCTTTTCCCAGCTCAGGCCGGGGCCCTCGCCGCGCAGGAACACTTTGTTGCCGATGCCGATGTAGGCGGTGACGAGGAGGCGGGTGGCGCCGTCGGAGGTCTTCACCGGGGCGGAGTGGGCGGCCGGTTCGGCGTCGTAGACGATCTCCGGCTCGCCGAAACCCGGAAGCACGGCCTCACCCAGACTGCGGGTCGAGGCCTTCCGGCGTGGCTCGCGCTTGGACGGCGGTTCGGCGGCGACGGTCGGCGCCTCGGCGGGTAGCTCGTCCCGATTTGCTGCGGGCGGCAGCGGTCCGGCGGGGGCAGCGGCTGGTAGTGTTGAAATGGCGACGTCGGTCGGGCCGGATGGTGGGAGCTCGCGTTTGCTGCGGGGGAAGGCCGTGAGCTGCATGACCGGGAGGGTGGTCGGCAGTGCGGGGGCGCCGGGCGCCTCTTCGGCGGTGGGCTCGTCGCCGCCGGGTTGGGTGGCTGATTTCTCTTCGGGGGTCGTGCGTGGGCGGCGGGCGGAGCGGGCGGCCGTCTCGACCGCGCGGGCTGCGGCGTGAAGCTGATCGATCTTCTGTTGGAGCGCGGCGTCCAGCTCCTGCTCGAGCTGGCGCAGGGCGGCGGTACGATCGAGCAGCCGGCTCGCGACCGTTTCCGCGGCGGCCAGACTCTCGCGGGCGCGCTCCTCGGCGGCGGTGAGCGCGGATTGGGCGCGTTCCGCAGTGCGTTCGAACGAGCCCTCGGCCCGGGCGGCGGCGGTTCCGAGGGCGGCTTCGGCGCGAGTGATGGCGGCTCCGAGCGCGGCGGCCAGCGCCGGGGCGGCTTCGGCGGCCTCGCGGCGTGCGCCTTCGAGCGCGGTGCGGGCGTCCTTTTCGATCGCGGCGAATTCGCGGGTGGCTGTCTGGATGGTGGTCGCGAGGGCGGAGAGGCGCTTGCCCTCGGCGTCGCGCAGGGCCTCGAGTTCCTTGGCCATGGCGGTCTTCTCCTCGTCGTCGCGTTCCTGGAGCTGGTTGGTGAATTCGGCGATCTTCTCCTGGAGTCGGTACGGCAGCGTATCCGCTGCATGGACGGCCCGGGCGGCCGCCTCGTGGGCGGCCTTGAGCTGGTTGCTCGTGGCGGCGAGGGTTTCGGTGGCGTGGACGAGCTTATGGTTCTGGGTCTCAAGCTTCTGCTGGAGGAGCGCCTCTGCGACACGTTGGTCGGCGAGGAAGTCGAGCAAGTACGGCAGCGCCGCGAGGATGGAACCAAGGGCGACGCAGGCGAAGACGAGCGACAGTGCGACCGCGGAAAGCGGGGCTTCGGCGGACAGGCCGACGAAGCACGCGAGGGCGAGCAGGACGGCGTCGCCGAGGAAGTAGGGCCATTTGGGCGGGCGAGGGGGGGAGGAAATGTTCATCGCACGTTGGGTAGGGTAGGCGAATCCGGGATGCCCCCATTCTTCAGAGCGGGGGCTGGCCGCAAGGCCAAAGCCTGGGAGCGGGGAGCAACGGCGCGGTGGGTCGGAGGGGCAGGAGTGACGCGTTCACCGGTTGCGGAGGAAGACGCCGGTGAGCGAGACGAGCATTCCGATGCGCAACGCGCCTTCGAAGGTGAGGATGACGAGCACCCAGCGCGTCGGGGCGTTCCGCCGGAAGAGGAACCCACCGAGGCTGATGAGGAAGAGCGCGAGGGCCTGAAGCCGTCCGATGGACGACCCGAGCAGAAGGCCGATCCAGATCCAGTACAGGAACAGCGCTGCCGTCCACGAGAACGCGAGCCGCTCGCTCATCGGCAGCAAGCGGGGATCTCGGTCGGCCGCCATCTGTTTGATGCCGAGGTAGCGTTCACAGAGCACAAGCTGCCAGAGCTCGAAGACGAAAAACAGCGGAGCGAGGGTGAGGAGCCAGCGCATGCGATCGGTGCCGGTATCGTGCGCGGTGCCGATGTGGGTGCAAGGTTTGGCGAAGGACGCATCTCCGGGGCGCTGGTGGACGCGTGCCGAGTTGCGTGCGGCATGCGACTCAAGTCGTGCGGATCGACGCCGATAAAGGAGCAACCCCCATCGTGCGATGAATACCTGCCATTTCACCGGTTGGATTCCGTTCGCGCCCGAAACGCGCTACACACCCTCAGGCCGCAAAGTCATCTGTTTCGCCGCGCGTGTGCGTGACGAGCACGGCGCCGAGTCGATCCTCCGCTTCCAGATGGATGGCGACCCGGTCGGGCCGATGCCGGAGGAGATCGCTCCCGGCCGGGCGATCGAAGTCGATGCGGAGGCGACGACCCAGACGGTTCGTCGCCCCGACGGGCGCACGGTCGCCCGGCTGGTCTTCCACGTGCGCCGTCTTGCTGCGGCCGGGCGTCGGCGCAGCAGGCGGGAGTCGCCGTTGCAACTGGCACTGTTCTGAAACATCCGATCGTTCGGTACGCGCCCAACGGCCTCGTGAGACGGTAGACCCCCAGCGATTTGGCTGGCGTCCGCGGGCCGGCGTCGCTTGTTGGCCGGCGTTCTGCGATGTCCAGCCTCCGCCATATTCCGCTTGGTCACGCCATTCCGAACCGCCCGCACGCGACCTCGGTCAGTCTGCCGACGTTGGCGAATCTGATCGGGTACGAGAAGAAGGACCCGGCGGTACTGCGACAGATGCCGACGGGGTATCCGCGTTTTGTCGTGCACCCGTTTGTGCGAACGCTCACCCAGGAGTTTGCCCGGAGACAGGGGCTGCAGGATCGCGCGGTGTGGCTCGCGAACACGCCGCTCCTTTCGGCCCAGTTGCGGGAATGGATGGGGGGCGACGCCCGCTTGGTATCCGAGGGATCGCTTGCTGGGGTGACGTTTGCGTGCGACTCGGAGCGCAACGCGCGCGCGAAGACTTTCCTGCAACATTGCGGTGGGTTCATTTCTTCCCGACAGGCTGAGGACATGCTTTCGGCTGCCGGCTTGGTGCCCGCGGCGGCGAAGGAGGACGCAGTCGCTGGCGACGCGCTCGGTGCGGTAAAACGCGAGTTGCGGCGCGCGTTCACTGGCGCGTGCGACGAGGATATCTTTGTCGCGGCGAACGGGATGAACGCGGTCCACGCCGCCTTCTCGGCGGTGAAGGCGGTGCAGGCCCCGCGTGGGCGCACCGTTTGGATCCAGCTCGGCTGGCTCTATCTCGACACGATTGCGATCCTGCAGAAGTTCACGCCGCTCCCCGACAATGATCACGTGACGGTCCTCTCCGTCCACGATCTTGGCGCCTTGCGTCGAGTCCTTGAGGTCCACCGGGGGCGGGTCGCTGGCATCATTACCGAGGTGCCGACCAATCCGCTGGTCCAGTGCTGCGATGTTCCGGCGTTGGCGACGCTCGCTCGCGAACACGGTGCGCACCTGTTGCTTGATGCCAGCATCGCCTCGCCATGGAATGTCGATCTGCTCCCCTACGCCGATATCGCTCTGGCCAGCTTGACCAAGTACGCCGCCGCCGAGGGTGACCTGCTCGCTGGTGCGGCCGCGGTGAACCCGCGTGCTGGCGATTCCGATGCGTTGCGCGCTGGACTCGCCGCCGGCATCTCCCCGTTGTATCGCCGCGACTTGGCCCGCCTGGCGCGCGAGATTCGCGATGTCGATGAGGTGCTTGCGCGGGTCAACGCCGCCACTCTGCAGGTGGTCGAGTTTCTGGTGTCACGGCCTGAGGTCGGGCGGGTGCACTGGGCGATGGCGGCGGAGTCTCGGGAGAATTTTCTGCGCGTGGCTCGATCGCCCGGCGCAGTCGGCAGCATGGTGACGTTCGAGGTCGGGGCCGGGAATTTCGCGCCTGTCTACGACCGAGCGCGCCTACCGAAAGGGCCGAGCTTTGGTCTGCGGAACTCGCTGCTCTGCCCTTTCATGTACCTTGCGCACTACGACCTTGTGACGACCCCCGAGGGGCGCGCCCGCCTGGCGGCCGGAGGGATCAACCCGGAGTTGTTGCGGCTATCCGTCGGGACCGAGCCGGTCGGGGAGATCATCGGTGCTCTCGCGGAAACGCTGGACGCCGTGAAAACGGATTGAGATCGGGGCGAAGCTTGCGGACTGTCCACGCACCATGATCAAGGGCCAGAAAGTTGTCTGTATCAACGACCGCTTCCCGGCGGTGGTGCGAGCGATCTACAAGCAGCTTCCGGTCAAGGGGGTCACGTACACCGTCCGCGATGTGTTTCTCGGACGAGAGAAGGTCGTGAAGGCAGGCGACTCCGCGACTGTGGGCCTCTTGTTGGTTGAGTTGGTGAACCCGCCGGATCCATTGCACAAAGGGCAACAGGAGTTGGGTTTCAACTCGGAGCGGTTCGCCCCTCTCGACGAACTCTCAGCCGAGGCCGCGGAGCGTGAGCTAGCCGCGGTCGGGGCGACGGGAGAGAAATCCGGCTTCTTCGTCCCGGGCCCATCGTCCGACGACTATGGTGCGAACTGAGAGTTGTCGCTTTCAGTAGACCGAGATCGGTCTTGCCGGACGGGATCTCATCGGTGTTCGCCATCGAGTTCATTGGGGCAATGTATGCACGAAGAGGTCGGCCTCGGTGATTCTGCGCAAACAGGCATCCACGCTGGTCATGCTGCTGTCGCACCTGGTCTGGGTCTTTTACGGGGTCTGGATGGGTCTCTGCTGCGCAGACGGCAGCGCTCTGGGGTGCGGAGCACCTGCGCTATATTGTTCTCGGTAAAGCAATCAGGCGTCTGCCGTATCTGTAATGCGGGAAAGGATATAGCTGCGTCCCGGCGCCGCGTCACGCGAACACGAGCTCGGCTTGGTTCGGATGATCGCCTCTGCGTGATCGCGATCCTCGCCTGAGCGACGCCCTGGACCATTGCAGATGGGCGGTGGTGGAGTTGCCATCAACCGGAGAGCTGGTCCGTTGGGCTGCGGTACCCCGAATGTGCCCACTTGTGACTTGAGCACCTCGATCAGCGGCTCCCGCTTGGCGAGGTATGGTCTGCGCAACATGTGTAGCGAGTGCTGCTGCGGTGGATGAGTGTGCTCCCAGAATGTTGCAACTAGCTTGTTCCGAGTGAGAACCGCGGTCGGCGAACAACCCGTGCAAAAATCTCTTGCATGAGAGGTGGGAGGCGGCAGTGTCCGCCGCCTCAACTTTGCTCTTTGGACGACAGCAGTAGGTGCGAGCGGTGCGCGTGGCGCACATCGGGAAGAAA
>JAEXPL010000318.1 GCA_023446865.1 Verrucomicrobiota bacterium
CCTTTTACGCGGCGGCATTCCTTCGGCACACACATGATGGAGGGCGGCGCCGATATCCACACGGTGCAGGAGCTGATGGGGCACGCGAAAATCGAGACCACCAAAATCTATCTACATGTGATGCAGAAAGGCGGACTAGGCTCCGTGAGCCCGCTGGATCGGCTGAAACGGTAGGGTCGGCCTGCGGCCTCCCTCGCCGCGTTCCTCGCTGCGCAGCGGTGCGTGGCTGGGCCGGTGGACGGTGAGCAGTGACCGGTACGCGGCGACCGGTGGAGGTCGGTGCTCGAAGCCCTCACGGGCTCCGCTACGACGGAGGGCGGAGGGCGGAAGTGCCAGGTAAGGAGGTGACAGGTGGCAGGTGGAGGGAGGACAGACGACAGATGGCAGACGACTGAGGGCGGACCAGACGACGGACAGACGCGCTCTGCTGTACAGCAGAGTTCCGCTACGAGAAACGGCCGGGGTCCTGATTCGGTGATTTCCACATCCTCTCTGCCTCACTCCGTGTCCTCGGTGCACTCCGTGGTTCACCTTCGTTGCGTTCGGGAGTTCCCAGATTCGCCGAGGCAGTGGGCTGAACGGCTTCGCCGTCCAGCTACGGGGCGGAGGGCGGCGTTCTGCGCAAGTGATTGATGGGGCGTGGGCTGCGAGGGAAAGCGGGCGGGCGAAGCCAATGGGGAATGCCAAATCCCCATTGGGGGGACGCGCGCCCCTCGAGGGGGCGCGTCGATCCCCAGTGGGGATGGGCGCAAGAAGCGTGGGGGCGGCCACATCCCCCGTGGGGGATTGCCGATCCCCGCGCAACGCGGCCCTGGTCCGCCCTCTCCGCACCGGGATAGAACGGGGGATTGCAGAATCCCCATTGGGGGTGCGCACGCCCCCCGGTGGGGGTTCGCCAATCCCTTGGTTCAGTATTCGCACTACAAAGTTCGCCGTGGGCACCGAGCACTTTGCGCAAGACAAGATGCGGTTCTTCGGATACACGATACCGGCAGGTAGCCTCGGGTGGCGGAATGGCTCCTCCATCCAGCGGGCGGCTCCCCACGCCCCAAGAGAAAGTGCAAAACCCATGGCCAAGATCAGCCCCGGCCTCGCCTACGAGCGCCTCGATTCGTTTGTCGCCGCGTGGAAGAAGCTTCGCCCCGCGAAGACCTTCGCCGGCTTCACCGCCGACCAGTTCGAAACCCAGAAGATGCTGCCCTGCCGCCAAGCCCGGGCGAACATCGTCGACCTCGAGAACCAGACTAAGTCTGCGCTCAACCGGCGCGACGATCTCGACATGGCCGCCCTCGAGGCGATGTCGCTGGTCGTCAATGCCGTGAAGGGCGATCCGGCCGAAGGCGAAAATGGCGACCTGTACGAGGCGATGGGCTTCGTGCGCAAGAGCGAGCGGAAGAGCGGTCTCTCCCGCAAGAGCGCGGCCACCCCGGCCGCGAAGTGACGCGCGACGCCTCACGGCCGCCGGCCCCGCGGTGCCCCCGACGAACCCAGCCCCCACAGCGCGCCCACGATTCCGCGCGCTGCGCTCCTCCCCCCTTCACCGCACCGCCTCCGGTCCAAGATCGTCCGCTACCCCCGCCCGGGCTCCCACAGCCCGGGCTTTTTTGCGGCCGGCGCCGAGCGGAGAACGACGGAGGGCGGTCGCCGGAGGGCCGGCCCGATGCCCTCACGGGCAGCGCTACGGCGGCGGGCGGTCGCGCAGAGGGCTGCGCCCCACGCGGGGGACTACCGGAGGCGGCGGGCGCAGGAGCGGCCGTGGGAGTCGAGCTGCTCCATGGCGGAGAAGGCGGCGACGCCGGGGGCGGCCTTGGGCAGGCTCTTCGCATCGTAGCGCACGATGCTGGTGCGTCGCAGGAAATCCGCCACGCGGAGACCGCTGAAGAAGCGGCCGGTGCGGCCGGTGGGCAGCGTGTGGCTGGGGCCGGCGACAAAATCGCCGAGCGCAGTGGGCGTCTCGCCGCCGATGAGCACAGCGCCGGCGGTGGTGATCTTCTTGAGGAGCGCGGGCACGGCCTTCGCGGCGACCTCGAGTTCGAGGTGCTCGGGCGCGATGTAGTCGGCGAGGGCGGCGGCTTCGTCGAGCGATTTGACGAGGAGGGCGATGGCCCCGGTGTCGAGCACGCGGCGGATGAGCGCGGCGCGGCCGGCCTCGGCGAGCTGGCGTTCGATCTCGGCCTCGACGGCCTGGTGGACCTTCGCGGAGGTGGTGACGAAGTAGACTTTCTCGCGGCCGGTGCCGTGCTCGGCCTGGGCGAGGAGATCGGCGGCCACGTATTCGGGATTCGCGGAGGCATCGGCGATCACGCAGACCTCGCTCGGGCCGGGCAGGAGCGCGACGCCGACGGTGCCGAAGACTTGGCGCTGCGCCTCGACGGTGTAGGCGTTGCCGGGGCCGAAGACCTTGTCGACGGCGGGGATGGTCTCCGTGCCGTAGGCCATGGCGGCCACGGCCTGCACGCCGCCGATGCGGTACACCTCGGTGATGCCGATGGTGTGGAGGGCGCCGAGCATGGCGGGCGAGACGGTGCCATCGGGGCCGGAGGGCGTGAACACGGCGATCTCGGGGCACTTGGCGATCTGGGCGAGCACGACCGTCATCAGGACGGTGGATACCAACGGCACCTGGCCGCCCGGCACGTAGAGGCCGACGCGGCGGATGGGATAGAAGCGTTCGCCGACGGTGGCGCCATCGGGGTTGCGGGCGGTCCAATCCTTCGGGAGGCCGCGGCGGGTGTAGGCGACGAGGTTGCGGTGGGCGGCCTTGATGGCGGGGCGTTGGGCGCGGGAGAGAGACTGGGCGCCGGCGGCGAGCTCGGCGGCGCTCACGCGGAACTGCGCGGGGGCGAGCTCGGCCTTGTCGAACTTGCGGACGTACTCGGCGATGGCGGCATCGCCACGGGCGCGGACGTCGGCGAGGATGGCGGAGACGGCGTCGCGGATCTCGACGGGCGCAGAGGCGGCGGCGCAGAAGCGCGCGAGTTCGGAGCGGAAGTTGGGTTCGGAGGACCGCAGGAGACGCATGACGAAGGGACGAAAGGCCCGGGCGCCGAGCTTGGCAATCGGACAGTGCGGGCGGCGCGGTGCTCAATCAGTCGAGCGCCGAACGGCGAGCGCCAGAGGAACGAGAGGGAGGCGAGACAGCGCTGTCGGAATCGACAGAGGCTTGGGACCCGCGCGGACCGGGAGAGATCGGGGGAGGAACCGGCAGTCCACCTGG
>JAEXPL010000342.1 GCA_023446865.1 Verrucomicrobiota bacterium
CGACGGTGATCTCGCGCAGGAGAAGCACGCCGTTTGCGTTGGGCTCGCTCGCGGGGGCGGCGGTCGCGAGGTCCTCCGGGGTGACGGGCCGCCAGGCGGAGGCGGCGGAGAGGAGATTGCAGAAAGCAAGAGCTCCGGCGAGGAGCAGGGCGCGGGGTTGCACGGTGTGATGAAGGGGGCGGAACGGGGTTGGGTCCAAGCGAAAGAAGCTTGGGCGGCGGCGGTGAGCGTCACTTGGCGGCGGCCTCCTCCGAATAGTCCACCTCGGAGGGCGCGGCGGTGACGGAGCGGAAGGAGAAAGTGCGGGCGTCTTGTTGCACGATCTTCGAATAGATCTCGCGCAACACGCCGTAGTTGTCGACGGGGACCATGAAGACGCGACGGGCGTAGCTGCGCTCGAAAAGGATCCGGCGGCCGCCGTCCTCGATCGAGACCCGGGGGGAGTAGTGGACCTTGTCGCCGCCGCCGACGTCCTCGAAGAACCCCGGTGGCTCGAGTTCGAAGCCCTCCGGCACCGCTACCGAGATCTTGTCCTCCTCGGCGAGGAAGAACGGGAAGTAGATGTTGGACTTGCGCGTCGTGGCGGAGAAAACCTCCTCCAGACCTTTCTGGAAGAAGGCCAGCGGCAGCAGGAGGCGATCGCCGAGGACGGTGGCGTAGTCGGCGATCTTGATGTGACAGGAAAACGAGGGCGGTTGGTCGATGTCGTCGGGCAATTGCACCCGGCAATCGGTCACCTCGACCTGCCCCAAACGCTCCCGCAGATCCTTCGTGACGAGGTCCTGGCGCTCGGTCTCGGTCTTCGGGCTGAACCGGTGGCGGAAGGCGAAGGCGGTGTGCCCCGAAGGCGAGACCATGATGTCGCCTTCCAGCGTGCCGTCGGCGGAGAGGGTGAAGGTCGCGTTGCGACGGATGACCGAATAGGCGGAGGTCGACTTTGGTGTATCTATGAACTGGAAGCGCGGCTTGTCGCCGCCGGTGGCGGGTCCGATCTTGTCGGCCGCAGCGGCGGCACCGGGGGGCACGGCCACGAGCGCAGTGGCCGCTTCGTGGTTCCAGTTCAAGCGGCCCGGTGGCAGGTGCCGCGCACCCGGGTCATAGAACTTCCAACCGGCGGAATCGACGGCGATGATCCAGTGGGGTAGCGCCGAGCTTGTTCGCAGGTTCTTGTCGAAAAAGCTCTGGCTGCGGTCGGAGCAGTAAGCGAGCTGGCAGGGACGTCCGGAGGCACGCAGAAGCGCGCCGAAGAGCAGGTTGATGTCGACGGCGGTGCCGTAGCCGTTCTTCAACGTTTCGACGGATGATGTGTTCTCCTTGAGTTGCTCGATCTCCTCGGTCGTGTAGCCGGAGCCGGGATAGGAGATGTTCCTGATCTGGGTGCGGCAGAACTCGTACAGCCGGCGGATCGATTCGTTGTCGTCGGTGGTGCCGGCGAGGAGTGCGAGCGCCTTGTCCTTGAGGGGCTTCTTCGGCGTGAGGTAGGTCTCCGAGAGCGCGAGCATGCCGTCGGCGACACGGTTCCAGTAGTCGAGAGCGGAGCCCTTCTCGAAAGTGTAGTAGTAGAGCAGCCACGGTTTCACCGTGTCGTCGGGCGGAGAGAACGGCTCCACGATCGTGCCGGGCAGTTGGCGGGCCTCGTACACCCGCTCCACATCCTTCTTCTTCTCGTTCGTCGCCGACTGGAACGCGACGAAGTCGGGCCAGAGAATGCGCAGTGCGAGCTCCGGATAGCTGACGACGCCGATGCGGATTCGGGCGAGGGCGGTGGGAAAGGCGTCGTCGATGTAGTAGCGCAGCGCGAGCACGAGAGTGCGGTCATGCACGCGAAAGCGGTATTCGGCGATGTCGCCGGGCTCGAGGCCCGCGAAGGCGAACGCCTTGACCGAGATCGACTCGCCGCCGGCGCGCACCACGTCGCGCGTGAAGAAGGCGTCGCCCGCCACGTCGATGATGCGGCCGTCGGGTTTCACCACGCGGGCGGCGAGCTCGCGCGGCGGTGCGCTGCGCTCGAACGGAATCTCGGTCTTGTTGAGCTCTTCGACACCAGCTGCGGTAAAGACCTTGGCGCGGTAGTAGAAGGTGTAGTCGGTGCCCTCGAGCTTGCTGGCATCGACGAGAAACTCGCGGAGAAGCACGAGGCCGTTGGCAGTGGGTTCGGCCGCCGGCGGGCGGGCGGCGAGATCCTCCGGGGTGACGGGCCGCCAGGCGGAGGCGGCGGAGAGGAGATTGCAGAAAGCAAGAGCTCCGGCGAGGAGCAGGGCGTGGGGTTGCACGGACAGGAGCGAATCCAAACTCCGGGGCGTCGGCTACGAAAATCCGCGGATCCGTAGCGGCGGTTTCAGGTGATGCGGGCGAGGCGGCGGATGCCGGCCAGCAGGACGACGGCGCCGAGGCCGATGGCCCAGGGAATGGCGTCGAGCGAGACGGCTTCGCCGAGCCAGCCGGCGGCGGCGGGGAAGATGGCGGCGCCGACGCAGGCGGCGCCGGATTGCCGGCCGATGATCGTGAAGACCGCATCGGGGCGGAAGCGTCGTGGCACCTCGTGCATCAGCCCGGGAAAGATCGGAGCCATGCCCAGTCCGGTGACGACGAGCGCGGCGCCGGCGAGCGGCGTGGAGTGCGCCTGCGTGAAAACAGCGAGACCGGCCAGGGCCAGCAGCGCGCCACCGGTCACCAGGCGGCGGTTACCCCAGCGGTCGACGACAAAGCCGTTGGCGATCCGCCCGCCCGTGATCGAGGCGTAGAAGAGCGAGGCGCAGATTCCGGCCTCCGCCTGGGGCAGGCCGCGGCCCTCCACGAGGATCGAGGCGGCCCACAAGCCGGTGCTGCCCTCCGCGGCGACGTAGAGGAGGAAGAGCGCGGCGGAGAGCCAGCCGGCCTCGGAGTTGGCGGAATGCAGCGCTGATGCCGCGGTGGCGCCTGTGCTGCAGTCGCCGGCGGCGGCCCGCGGGCCGGGGCCGCAATCCCAGAGCCGCAGCGTGACGGCGAAGGTGGTTGCGAGTGTGAGTTGCAGGCAGCCGATGAAAAGGTAGCCGCCGCGCCAGCCGTGGCTCGTCGCCAGAAACTGGGTGATGATCAGCGGCCCGGAAGTGGCGCCGATGCCCCAGCAGGCGTGGAGCCAGTTCATGTGACGACCGGTGTAGTGGCGGGCGACATAGCTGTTGAGCGCGGCGTCGACCGCGCCGGCGCCGAGACCGAGCGGAATGGCGGCGACCAAGAGCCATGCGAACGCCGGCGCCTGCGAGGTGAGCACGAGGGCACCGCCGGTGAGCAGGCAGCTCACAAGCACCACCGGACCGGTAGTGAAGCGCCGGAGGATCGGACCGCTGGAGAAGCTCGAGACGGCCGAGAGGAGCGTAGCGACGACCATGAGCCAGCCCGCGGCCTTGAGCGGCTGGGCGAGATCAAGGTGCATCCGCGGCCAAGCGACACCGAGCGTACCATCCGGCAGACCGAGGCTGATGTAGCCGGCGTAGATCAGCGGCAGCAGGAAGAGTGAGACGCGGCGGGACATCGCAGGAAGGAGCCGGACGGCGGCACCGCCCAGCGCCGAGAGGCACCGGTGGAGCCGATCAACGTCCGCCGAGGCCGCCGAGCGTCAGGCCGGCGAGGCCGGTGGCGAGCAGGCGTTTGGCGAGGAACTCCGTCTGCTTGGCGGAGAGTTCCTTCAGCCCGCGTTGGGCGAGAGCGATGAGGGAGGACAGCTGGTCCTGCGTGAACGTGGCCTCCTCGCCTGTGCCCTGCACCTCGACGAAGTTGCCGCGACCGGTCATGACCACGTTGAAGTCGACCTCGGCGTCCTTGTCCTCGACGTAGTTGAGATCGAGGATCTCGCGGTTGTCGAAGATGCCGACGCTCACGGCGGCGACGGAGTCGGTGAACGGGTTGTCGGAAATCTTCTTCTCGGTGATGAACTTCTCCACGGCGAGACGGGCGGCGAGGTAGGCGCCGGTGATCGACGCGGTGCGGGTGCCGCCATCGGCCTGGAGGACGTCGCAGTCGACCCAGAGGGTGTTGTCGCCGAGTTTCTTGAGATCGATCACGGCGCGCAGCGAACGGCCGATGAGGCGCTGGATCTCGACGGTGCGGCCGTCGAGCTTGCCCTTGGAGATGTCGCGCGGCTTGCGGTCGAGCGTGCTGTAGGGGAGCATCGAGTACTCGGCGGAGAGCCAGCCGCCGGTCACGCCCTGCTGGCGCATCCAGGTCGGGACCTTGGGTTCGATCATCGCCGCGCAGATGACGCGGGTGTTTCCGAACGAGACGAGCACGGAGCCGTCGGCGTTGGGCGCGATGTCGGGCTGGAAGGCGATCGGGCGGAGCTGGTCGGTACGGCGGGCGTCGGGACGGGCGAATTCGGGCATCGCGGGACTCAACGGTGGGGCCGGTGGTTGCGCAAGCGCGGAGGCGGGAGGGGGCGAGCGGGGTGTGCGGTAGGGGCGGTATTGCCGCATGGCAGAATCGCCGAGCCGCGGCTCACCCGGAGGGTTTGCCCTACCCACAAACCCGTTCAGCTACGGCGTGGCGAGCGGAGGATCCGTGAGCGGCGCTTCCTCGGGGGCGGAGCCGTCGGCGGCGGCGATTGTGAACGTACCGCGAAGGCGGATGTCCTCGGACGAGGCGCCGAGCATGGCGGTGAACCGGCCCGGCTCGACCGTCCAGCGGCCGGCGGCGTCGAAGAGCTGCAACTCGGCGGTGGCGAGGGTGAACGTGACCGGCTTGGTTTCACCCGGCGCGAGCGACACGCGGGTGAAGCCGCGGAGGGCCTTCTCGTAGGTGGTGACGGAGCTGTAGTCGTCGCGCAGGTAGAGTTGCACGACCTCATCGCCGCGAGAGGTGCCGGTGTTGGTGATGTCGGCGGTCACGGTGACGGTGGTGGCCGGGAGGTTCTGGCGCTCGGGGTTGAGGCGGAGGTTGGCGTAGCGGAAGGTCGTGTAGCTCAGACCGTGGCCGAAGGGGAACAGCGCGCCGGTGATCTGGCCGCCGTCACGGTCCTGGGAGCCCGGATGCGCGGGGAAGTTGAAGGGGATCTGGCCGACGCTTTTCGGGAAGGTGATGGGTAGGCGACCGGAGGGATTGCAGTCGCCGAGGAGGACATCGGCCAGCGCGGCGCCGCCCTGCTCGCCGGGGAACCAGAGCTCGACGATCGCGGGCACGTGCTTTGCCGCCCAGTTCACGCTGAGCGGGCGTCCGTTGCTGAGCACGAGCACGAGCGGCTTGCCGGTGGCGGCGAGGGCGCGGAGCAGCTCCTCCTGGTGGCCGGGGAGGTCGAGGCTGATGCGGCTCATCGACTCCTGGCTGATCTCCTCGGTTTCGCCGAGCACGGCGACGATGACATCGACGTCGGTCGCGGCGGCGACCGCCTCGTCGATCTGGGCGCGGTCGGCGCCTGCGGCGGGCTCGCGGAGGATGTCGCTCTCGGGGAAGCGGGTGTCGATGACCTCGCAGCCCTTGGCGTAGCGCACCTCGACGGCCGAGCCGAGCTTGGCGCGCAGGCCGGCGAGCGGCGTGATGTAGTCGAGCCGTTGCGGGCCGTAGCGCGACCACCAGCCGTGGGCGTCGTCGGCGAGCGGCCCGGTGACGAGGATCTTCTTGAGCGCGGTGCGGTCGAGCGGGAGCGCACGGTTCTCGTTTTTCAGGAGAACGATCGATTCGCGCGCGGCGCGCTCGCCGGCGGCGAGGCTCTCGGCGGTGCGGACGATGGAGGCGACGGCCGCGGGATCGACGTAGGGATGGTCGAAGAGGCCGAGCCAGAACTTCACGCGAAGGATGTCGCGCACGCGGGCGTCGATGGTCGCGAGCGGGAGTCGGCCGCTGCGCACGAGCTCGCGGAGCGGTTCGCCGTAGGCTTCGGGCGGGGTGAAATTTGTGCGGATGTTGAGGCCGGCCTCGACCGACTGGCGGATGCCCTCGGCGGGCGTGCCGGCGACGCGGTGCTTGGCGTGGATGAACTCGACGGCACCGCTGTCGGAGACGACGTAGCCCTTGAAGCCGTACTCGCCGCGGAGGATGTCGGTGAGGAAGAGCGGGCTGCCCTGGACGGGCACGCCGTCGTAGTCGTTGTACGAAGCCATCACGCCCAGCGCGCCGGCGTCGCGGATGGCGCGGCGGAAGGGCTCGAGGTAGATCGTCTGCACCTCGCGCCACGTCGCCTGCGGGTCGGTGCGCGCGTCGCCGTCGCGGCCGCCCTTGGGGATGCTGTAGACGGCGAAGTGCTTGAGGGTGGAGACGACGTGCTGCGACTGGAGCGCGCGGACCTGCTCGACGCCGAGGGCGGAGACGAGGAACGGATCCTCGCCGTAGGTCTCGGTGGTGCGACCCCAGCGGGGGTCGCGGGCGAGGTCGAGGATGGGCGAGTAGACGTTGGTGTAGCCGAGGGCGCGGGCCTCGCGTCCGGTCACGCGGCCGATGGTGGCGACGAGTTCGCGGTCGAAGGTGGCGGCGACGGCGAGCTGTGCGGGGAAACTGGAGGCGCGGGAGTGGAGCAGGCCGCGGATGCCCTCGTTGGTGAAATCCACCGGGATGCCGAGGCGGGTGCGCTCGAGGAACCAGCGGCGCACCTCGTTGATCGCCTGGACGTGGAGGGAGTGGGGCAGGTCGTGGACGGGATCGGCGAGGCTGTTGTCCCAGCCGGTGTTGCCGTTCATGTGCTCGTCGATGTTGCCGATGCCGTCCTTCCAGAAGGCGGTGTCCCAGGCGGGCGTGGGCAGTTCGTCGCGCAGCACGCGCGGAAAGCCGTAGAGGGTGACCATCTGGGCGGTCTTCTCCTCGAGGGTCATGCGCGCGAGGAGGTCCTCGATGCGTTTCTCGGTCGGCAGCGCAGCGTTCTCGTAGGGATCGAGCTGGCCGTTTTTGTTCAGGTCGATCCAGCCGTCGCGGTAGATGGCGGGCGATGGGGCGGCTGGGTTGACGAAGAAGGTCGCGGCCGGTGGTGCCGCGACGGCGGCGGAGACGGCGAGGAGCGCGGTGGCAAGGCAAGCGAGGGAGGACGGCGTCATCGGGGAGAACGCCGGGAGTGTGGAGCAAGCGGCCACCCACGGCGAGCGGCGAGACGCGGCCGGCAGCGGAGAGACGGTGCTCCGATGCATTCGGCGCGAGCGCAAGGGCTCGGACGCGCCGTTGCGTGCGTCAACGGGGCTCGGAGAGCGCGGCCAAGCGGCGGCGCAGTTCGAGCAGTTCCCACGGGTCGAAGGCGGTGGTGCCGCGGGCGTCCTCGAGCTCGGCGCACCGGCGATTCAGCTCGGTTTGCTCGGGCGATTTCCGGCGCGGGCCACCGGCGAAACAGGCGTGCGGCGAGTCGTCCTCCGCGGCACAGGCGGCGAGCTGACCGGTCAGTTGGAGCCGGGCGCGGAAAAGAAACGCGGCGGCGGCGGCCAAGGAGGCGTGCAGAAGCAGCAGCGGTTCCTGGTCGCCGCAGGCGGCGGCGACGAAAGCCACCGCGAGGAGTCCGCAGCATAGATACGCGGCATAGACACAGCGAGCTCCGGGCGTGATCGGAAGATGGTGCGTTCGCATGGCACCGTCGGTGAGCAGCGCCGCTGCCAATGTCGGTGAAAGGGATTCATGGGCCGGAGGGCGGCGCCCGGCTCACGTTTGGGCCGGGCCCGTGAACTCAGCGTTTCCGGCCGAGTCCGAGATGGGCCTCGGCGCTCAGGGATACCGGGCCGTCGCCGAAACGCTGTTGCAGCCGGGTGGCCAACGCGGCGGCGAACGCCTCGGCGATCTCGGGCCCCATCGCGTGGAAAAGGAAGTCGGTGCCCGGGGACAGGCTGGGGATGTTGGCGAGGAACCAGTCGACCGAGGGAATCTCCCAGGTGTGGGTCACGGTGTGGACTTCGACCGCGGTGAAACCGGTTGCGGCGAGCGCGGCGCGCAGGGAATCCGGATTCTGGTAGCACAACCACGGAGGCGGGGCGGCCGGCGGCCGGAAAGCGGGCCAGACTTCGCACAGGACCTGCTGGATCAGGCGCAACGCCTCGTGGCGCCGCGGATCGCTCCATGCGGCGATGGCGGCGCGGCCGCCGGGCTTGAGCACCCGATGCATCTCGCGCAGGCCGCGGGCGGGATCGGGGAAGAAGATCAGGCCGAAGATCGAGCAGGCGGCGTCGAAGGTGGCGGCGGGCAGGGCGAGGTTCTGGCCGTCCATCACGACGGCGGAAGTGCGCCAGCGCTGCTCGTTGGAGAGTCGACGGCGCAGGTGCGCGATCATGCGTGGCGAGAAATCGATCGCGGTGACCTCGGCGCCGCGGTTGAGCGCG
Source organism: Verrucomicrobiota bacterium (assembly GCA_023446865.1). Taxonomy (GTDB): domain Bacteria; phylum Verrucomicrobiota; class Verrucomicrobiia; order Opitutales; family Opitutaceae; genus CAJCBL01. The sequence goes on from JAEXPL010000342.1 coordinate 8,256, forward strand.
GCGATGGTGAGACCGCCCGGTCCGGTGGCGACGTCGAGCAGGCGGGTGCAAGCGTCGACGCCGAGAAGCTCGAGCGCGTCGGCGGCGAACCGGTTGGTGAACGGTTCGAAGCCGCTTTCGTAGCTCTCGACCACGCGATCCCAAGCGTGGGCGGTCTGGTCGGGACTGGGCGCAAACGCGGTCTGCATGCGAGGAGAAACGGCGCGGCGGCGGGCGGTTTCAACCGGGTTTGGCCGAGCGGTGATTTGGGCGGGTTCGTTGGCGTGGAGGAGGGGACGGATCGCAGGGCAAACGGCGTTTGCACGGGCGCGTTGCCGAGTTGCCAACCGGGGGATTTTCGGTGGCATCAAGGGCTTCGCCATGTCGACCTCCGAAAGCAACTGCCACGCGCAAGCCGACCAGCACCATGGCCATCGCGGCCACGGGCTCGAGTCCAAGCCGGACTGGGTGCCGGAGAACGCCGGGGCCGAGTTCGCCACGAAGGTGAGCCTGGGCGTGCAGCCGGCCGGCGAGGTGCGGCACGGTCCGGCGGTGAAGCGACGGCAGCTCACCGTGGACGACTATTTCCAAGGTGTGCGCGCGGGCGACATGGGCATCCTGGCCCGCGCGATCACGCTGATCGAGAGCAACGCGCCGGCACACCAGGAACTCGCGCAGGCGCTGCTCACGCGATTGCTGCCGTTCACCGGTGGCGCGATGCGCGTGGGCATCACGGGCATCCCGGGAGCGGGCAAGAGCACGTTCATCGAGTGCCTCGGCACGCGGTTGTGCGAGACGGGGCGCAAGGTGGCGGTGCTGGCGGTCGACCCGTCGAGCAGCGTGCACGGCGGCAGCGTGCTCGGCGACAAGGTGCGCATGGAACGGCTCAGCCGGCACCCGCGGGCGTTCATCCGGCCGTCACCCTCGGGCGGCTCGCTCGGCGGGGTGGCGCGCAAGAGCCGCGAGGCGTTGCTGATCTGCGAGGCCGCGGGCTTCGACACCGTGCTGATCGAGACGGTGGGGGTGGGCCAGAACGAGGTGACGGTGCGCTCGATGGTCGACTGCTTCCTCGTGGTGCTGATCGCCGGCGCGGGCGACGAGATGCAGGGTATCAAGAAAGGCATCATCGAGCTCGCCGACCTGGTCGTGATCAATAAGGCCGACGGCGACAACAAGCCGCGGGCGATGGCGGCGCGGGCCGAGATGCAGCGCGTGCTGCACTTCCTCCATCCGATGACCGCCGGTTGGGAGACTCCGGCGCTGGCCGGCTCCGCGGTGACCGGCGAGGGCGTCGACGAGATCTGGGCGAAGGTGGAGGCGTTTTTCGCGCACTGTCGCAAGGCCGGATTTCTGGACGAACGCCGGCACGAGCAGTCGGTCGAGTGGTTGCACGCGCTGGTGCACGAGGCGCTCAAGGCGCGGTTCTACGGTGCGCCGGCGGTGAAGACCGAGCTCGACTCGGTGGAGCAGGCGGTGGCCGCCGGGCGGTTGCCCGCGGTGATGGCCGCGCAGCAGTTGCTGGCGAGCGCGGGTTTCGGCGGCTGAGGGAGGAATCCTCGAAACGCGACAACGGTTACGGGCAAGTGGGCAGCAGTTTTAGCACGTCCGTCCGCTGATAGGCCTCGGCATACTGGCGTGGCGTGACGCCGTTCTCATCCGGGACGTCGGCTCCCAGCCCGTTCTTGAGCAAAATGCCGATTAGGTCGGCGCGCCCACAGATAGCGGCGACATGGAGCAAATTGGCCCCGCTAACCCGGATCGTGATCTGTGGTGGCAAACCCAGTCCCGTGAGGACATCGCTGACTTTGACGCGATCACCGAACTGTTTGGTGATGGGTTCGGTTTTCTGGTCCTTAGCGATGAAGATCTCGATGTCGTCAGTGTAACGGATGTCAAATCGGGCGCCGGCACGCGCCAGAGTTGCGACCACATCCAGTGAGGCGCCGCTCGTGACTGCGTAGAGCGCCGGTGTACGTCCCTCGTTGTCCGGCAAGTTAGGGTTGGCCCCGTGGGATAGGAGGCACTCCAGGGCCCGGACATCCTTGCTGGCACGGCAGGCTTGGTGAATTGCCGCATCGCCGTACTGGTCGTGGCTATCGACTGGACATCCGGCGGCGATCAAAGCTTCCGCCACGTCGATGCGATCTCGGAGTATCGCCTCGCGCAGAGGTGGTGACTCTTTGCCGTTGGCCTGCAAATTCGCGCCTGCTTTTGCCAGCCGGACTGCCGCCGGACCAGTGGTGACCCAGTGTAAAGGGCGTGAGTTTGCCCGATTCACCTCGTCTACCGGGCACCCAGCATCGATGAGATAGGCGATCACGTTCTCGTCGCCTGATGATGCGGCAAGGTGCATCAAGGTGGTGCGGTTCTGATCGGTCCAATTGAGCGCAGCGGGATCCCGCGTGAGCACCTCCTTCATCTTTTCAAGATTCCCACGGGCAACGTGCCTGGCGATGGCGGGCCGCATATCGAGGCGGAAGAGCGTGCGGTCGCGAAGTATGTAGGCACTCCCATAGATTTCGAAATAGCCGAGGCCGTCAGCGGCATCCCAAAAGACATTGGAGAAAACTCCAGGGAAGCCGGAGGGCTGCCCGGCCACCGATTCGGGTTCGGCTAGCGTAACGCATTCAGCATGACCGATCTCCCTTACGAGGGAAAGAAACTGGTCCAGTAACCGCTTGTCCGAATTGTCGGTGGCGCGGGTCAATCGCTCCTCGGCCATGGCGAACGTCTCCTTCCAGTCCTGGCCGCCTTCCAGGAGGCCGGCGATATCTTCATTTTCGCGGGCGATGCGGAGGTTCTCGCGTTTCGTTTCCGCCTCGATCCGCGCGGTTTCGATCCGTTTTGCCTTCATCTCCGGCGTTTCCACCAACGCGTCCGGTTTCTCGGTAAACTCCCAGCGCATGCAGATGTTCCCCTCCGTGTCCGTCTTTGGCGCTCGGGGCAGAAGCAGCCCGAGTCGCTCGCGGCTCCGGGGTAGCGTACCGAGAATGATGATCCGGTCTTCGGTGGCGGGTTGCAGGTCGAGGCTCGCGAGCGTACGCCAGTCGAGTGTCTTGGTCTTGCGAGTACTCTCCCACGACTTGAGAACCGCCAGAGACGGGGGCAGCGCGGACTTCTCGGCAAAATAGGCCGCACATGCTGTCGTCACGCCGTCTGCAAACTGGGTGAAGGCCAGTCTCTTCTTCTCGCGTTCCGTGGCAGCATCAGCCGCCACGAGTGTCGAACAGGCCGACAGCGCGAGCAGGAACAGCAGTCGGATGGCGTGGCACATGGCTGGGAGGCGACTGGGTTTTGCCGCATCGGGGAGGATGGGATGCGGAGGTGAGTTCGGCGATTTGCGGAGGGCTCGGTATCGGATAGTCGCGGCTCGCGAACTAGACCACAATTTTCCGCGACGGACCAAGTTCCGCGGCGGAGGAGGAGAGCGATTGCTCGGCCCGGGAAAGAAAGAAGCCGCGCTCGGGTGAGCGCGGCTTCGGAAATGCGGCGGGAGCGGCGGCGCTTACTTCGCGTCCACGTAGCGGCGGATGGCCTGGATGGAGTAGGTGTGCTCCTCCGCGCCGATCTTCACCTTCACCTCGTCGCCGACCTTCTTGGACAGGAGGGCCTGGCCGAGCGGGGTCTTGTACGACATGATGTGGTTCTCCGGGTCGCTGTCCCACGCGCCGAGGATCGAGTAGGTGGCGGTCTTCTTGGTGCCGAGATCACGGACCTCGACGACGGAGCCCACGCCGACGGAGTCGGTGGTGACGTCCTTGAAGTCGGTCACGCGGGCGCTGCCGAGCTCGCGCTCGAGCTGGCTCTTCTGGGCGAGGAGGAGCGACTGGTCCTGCTTGGCCATCTTGTACTCGGAGT
>JAEXPL010000061.1 GCA_023446865.1 Verrucomicrobiota bacterium
TGCCGGAGAGCCACGGCACGCGCGAGGCGCCGAAGTTGACGTTGTACTTCGAGTACGTCGTCTGGCAGTGCACGTAGGGCTCGACCTGGCGGATCTCCGCGCGGTCGTTGTACGCGGCCGGCATGAACGCGCGGTAGTACTCCCACGCCTGGTCGCCGTTGCCCTGCAGGACCTCGGCGATCACGCCCCAGCTCTGGGTGTGCGAGAAGATGCCGGCGTTCTCCTTGATGCCCGCGTTGAACAGCGTGGCCTTCATGATCTCCGGGTTCGCCTTGATGAACGGCGGATCGCACAGCGCGACGCCGAACGGCGTGGCGCAGCGCTCCTTCAGCGTCTTGAGCGCCTGCGTGGCCTGCGCGGGGGTGGCGGCGCCGGACATGACGGCCCACACCTGCGTGTTCATGTAGACCTGACCCTCGGCGAAGTTCTTCGTGCCGTAGACGGTGCCGTCCTGGCCGATCGCCCAAATGAACCACTCGCCATCCCAGCACACGGCCTGGATCTTCGCGTCGAGCTTGGCCAACTCGGCGCGCGCCCACGCGGCTTCGTCGGGCTTGCCGAGCTTGTCCGCGATACCCGCGTACACGTCGAGACCGAGGCGGACCTGGAACGCGACGAAGACCGACTCGCCCTTGTAGCCGAGGCGGATGCAGTCGTTCCAGTCGGCGGCGAGGCCGCAGGGCAAGCCGTTGCGTCCAGTGCGCTCGAGGTTGAACTCGAGGCCGCGGCGCAGGTGCCCGAGCACGGTCGCCTCGCCCTGGTCGGCGTACGGCAGAACCTTGTGGTAGAAACCGAGGTCGCCCGTCTCCGCCACGAAGGCCGGCACGGCGTTGAAGAACCACAGGCAGTCGTCGGAGCGGTATTCCTCATCCGGAGGCGGCGGTTCCTTGCCGGGCTGGTGCGAGAACGGCTTGATCACCGGGATCGCGCCGCCGTTGGCGAGCTGGCCGGTGAGCATGAGCTCGAGGCGCTGCTGCACGCCGTCCTTCAGGAGCGGGATCGCGCCGAGCATGTCCTGCACGGTGTCGCGGAAGCCGAGGCCGTCGCGCTCGCCGTTGTAGACGAGCGAGGCCGAACGCGACCACGCGTAGGTGATGAGCGCGTTGTAAGCGTTCCAGACGTTGACCATGGAGTTGAACTCCGCGTCCGGCGTCTCGACCTGGAGGTTGGCCAGCGGCGCGTGTTTCTCGGCGACGAGTTTTTGGAACTCCTCCTCGCAACGCGCGCTGTTGCCGAACTCGGCGACGGTCGCCTTGCCGTGGCTGCCCACGGTGCCGAGGCCGAGCATGACGATGATCTCGCGGCTCTCGCCGGGGGCCAGCGTCACATCGCCCTGGAGACCGCCGACGACGTTGTCGCCCTCGGCGAGGAAGTTCGAGCACTTGCCCGCCACGACCACGTCCGGCGCCGCATAGCCGCCGTAGGTGCCGCAGAAACGCTCGCGGGTCGTCTCGTAGCCGGCGAGCGGCGTGCCCGTGAGGGCCATCCAGGTGCGGTTGCAGCCGGTGAGGTCCTTGCCGTCGAAGTCGAAGTTCGGGTTGCAGGTCACGCCGAGGATGCCGTCCTCGAGCGTGGCGCGGGTGATGAAGAGCGAGTACTGGAGGTTGATGAGGTCCTGCGCGGTGTGCCAGAGGTTGGCGAACTCGCAGTAGGTGAAGACCGAGAGCTTGCGCTCCTTCTTGGTCTTGTTGGTCAGCTTCAGGCGCCAGTACTCGAAGGTCTGGCCCTTCGGCACGAAGTAGGTGGCCTCGCTCGCGATGCCGGCGTAGCGGCTCTCGATGATCGTGTAGCCCATGCCGTGGCGGCAGGTGGACTTATATTTGCCGATCGGTTTCGCGACCGGCTGCCACGCCGCCGACCAAAAATCGCCGTCCTCCTGGTCGCGGATGTAGAGCAGGCGGCCCGGCATATCGAGCGGCGTGCTGTTGAAGCGCATGCGCAGGAAACGCCCGGTGGCGCCGCTCTTGTAGAACGAGTAGCCGCCGGCGTGGTTGGTGATGATCGCGCCGTACTCGGTCGAGCCGAGGTAGTTGGACCACGGACGGGGGGTGTCCGGGCGGGTGATCACATATTCGCGGGCTTTGTCGTCGAAATGGCCGTATTGCATGGAGGTAAGGACTCGAAGGGCGCAGCTTCGGCCCGCCAACGCGGCCCTGTCCACCCCGAAGGCGGAACCGGGGGCCCGGACGCTGCCCTCCCCTGACGGGTTATTGCGTCAGGGGGCGGGAGTCTCCGTTCCCTGTAGCCGACTTCGGTGAAGCCGGCCCGAATGTCTTGCGCCCTCCGGGGTCGGCGACCCGGACTACGGCGCTACCCCGGAAGCATCGGGCTCGGCGGCAGGGCGCAGCGCCCGGTTCGGAGCTGCTGCTCCGGCCCCCACCTCATAGGCGCGGCCTCACTCCTTCGAATCCGGTAGCTGCTTCAATAGGTGGCTAAGGCGGGCCTGGAACTTTTGCGACTCTTCGGTCTCCTCGTCTGGCGGACCAAAATAGACCAGCTCTACTATCTGCCTTTCGCCTTCTGCGGTCTCCACAATCATCTTCGCAAGATGCTCGAACGGTAACTCAGGGCACCTCCAGAAAGTCGTGGTAACCTTCCCTGATCGACGCTTCTGCCATGAACACTCGTAGCTTTGTCCGTGTATCTGGAGCGCCTCGGTTCCCTTTGCTACCAGTTCACCTTTGTCCACCCGCTTCTTCCCAAGATCATAGAGAACGGCCTGCGAGCCTATGACCTTGTCCCCGATAACGGAGAGGATTCCCACTTGCTCGAAGTCTCCCTGCGGACCGATAGCGACCATGATCGAGGAAGGCTTTGTGGTCACTTTGCCATCCGCAGAATAGTTCACCGTGCTGAACTCTGCGAAATCGCCCGGACATAGCTCCATGCCCTTTCCAGGTCGGACCTCAGCACATGCACCTGTGATCCAGGAAACGGCTGATATGAAGAAGATGATGCTTCGGTGAACGCTCATGGTCGGATCTACGGGTTCGGACTTTGCGCTACGGGCGAGGTGAGGCGGACAATCGGAAGTGCACGAAAACCAAACGCCGTTGAGCATCGCGGAGCGGATTTCGGGCACGAAGAGCGACCGCGTTGGGCGTTCGCCCGCTCCGCGAAACTGGGGGCGGCGGGGTTCACGGCCGGCGAGCGTAGTGCTCCCGCCGTGGCCAACAAGGCTATTGTCGGCGCAGAGAGGAATCAGGAGCGAGGAGACTGGAGTCGGGAGCGGGACGGCGGACGGATCGAGGTAGGGCGAACCGTCCCCGGTGAGCCGCGGCACGCGCTAGTCGGCTCTCGGTTGCGGCTCACCCGTTCTACCTGCGGAAGAATCTACGAGAAGGTCCGCCCTACCGAAAGCCGCCCCACCTAAATCGCCACTCGGCCCAACGTCAGACCCGGAGGGCTCACGGGGGACGGTTCGCCCTACCAAAGCGGCTCATCCGGAGGATTCGCCCTACCAACACGCCTCGCACTGCCATTCAGAAAAACGCCTTCCGGTTCGCGCGCACGGCACTTGTCTTCAACCTTCCGATCATGCCGGAGCGGCCGATACGGGCGCCTCTGCCCCATGGGATACCGGACTGGGTGGAGCCCGGCGCCATCTTCTTCCTCACGGTCTGCGCCCGCCAACGCGGTCGCAATACCCTCGCCTGCGATCCGGTCGGCACGGGGCTGCTCGAAGCCGTTGCGCATTACCACCGCCAGCAGATCTGGTGGGTGCGCCTGTTCCTGCTGATGCCGGACCATGTACATGCGCTGCTCTCGGTGGCCCCCGACCGCCGACTGGATCGCACAGTCCGCGCATGGAAGTCCTATGCGACGCAACAGTTCGGCATCGAGTGGCAGTCGGGATTCTTCGATCACCGCCTCCGCACGGGCGCCTCGCTCGACGAGAAGGATGCGTACATCCGCCTGAATCCGGTGCGGGCCGGCCTCGTGGCCGAACCTGACGCATGGCCCTGGGTGTGGACACCGCCGGAGACGCCGGCGGTGCCGTGGTAAGGGCGACGTTGCGGCTCACCGGGGACGGTTCGCCCTACCCCGGCAAACCCCGTTCACGCGCTTAGGCGCAGCGACGCAACCGGGCTTGCACTTCGGCCCACGGTGCTCCGGCGCTCCGGTCAACATCGTAGGCGGCCTGAGCCTCCGCCAACAACCGGCGCTCGGTTTCGCTCGGGCCGGCCTCCTCCTCCAGCGACCACAACCGGTCGAGAATCTCACGGCGATCTTCCGAGGAGAGTTTCGTCAACGCGCCGAGGATTTCCGCTTTGCTCATGGCCCGAACCCTAGCCGCGCGCTGCCCGGCAGCAAGCCACCGGAAGATCCGAAAACACCGCCGGCGGCGCTCACCCGTCCGGCAGCAGCATCCCCGACCGCGTTGGGGGCAACGCGGTCCACCCGCAAGCGAGTCTCCACGCCCTCCACGCCTGCGGGTGGACGCGCTTGCCCCCAAGCGCGTCGAAGACTTCCCCCGCGGCGCGCACGAAGCTGCACTCGCCGCCAAGCGTCGTCCGCCCCAGCGCTCGCACTTGCTCGGACCGTTGCGTTGCCGCCTTGTCCCCGGAGCGTTCGTCGCTAGCGTCCGCGTTGCCGTCCTCCTCGTCATGACCCGCATCGACCTTCCTCTCGCCGATCTCTCGGTGGCCCAGAAACTGGACCTGATGGAACGGCTGTGGGCCGATCTGAGCGCCAACGAGAAGGACCTGCCGTCACCCGAATGGCATGGCACCGTGATCGCCGAACGCCTGAAGGCCGTGGAGGAGGGACAGGCCCGGTATGGCGATTGGGACGAGGCCAAGGCGCGCCTGCGGCGGGGACTGCCGTGAAGATCCGGCTGCTCGATCTCGCGGAACGGGACCTCGCGGACGGCGCGCGGTTCTACCAGCGCCAGCAGGCCGGACTCGGCGACTACTTTCTCGACTCACTCTTCTCCGATATCGACGGGCTGTTGCTGTACGCCGGGGTGCACGGGAAGCGATTCGGACTCTTCAGGACGCTCAGTCGCCGCTTCCCTTTCGCAATCTACTACCAGGTGGTCGGCGAAGAGATCCGCGTCTGCGCCGTGCTCGATTGCCGCCGCGATCCGAAGTGGATCGCCAGCCAGTTGGCTCCGCGTTCCCGGGCGTAGCCGCGTTGGCGGCGAAACGCCGCCCTCCAGCGGAACGGCGGGCGGGCGGGATCGAGGCACAAACACCTCTCTCGGAGATTTATCCGCACGGGAAAACGCAACGTCCGTTCGCTCGGCCCGAGGCTGGCATGATCGAGCCGCCAGCAAGCTCACGGTGGCGGACGGCTCGGAGAGCCGTCCCTACCTGTCGGCACGTCGGACCGGGGGCAGCGCCTGTCTACAGTACGGGGCATCCACCACGACAAAGAATACGACAGACTGCACCGAAACGATCCTCCGCATTCCGTGCACTCCGTGCTCTGCTGGCCAGCAGAGTGGTCGCCGTCTCCGGTCTTCCTTTCGCCGGAATCGGCGATCCTGGCCTGCCACCCCCTGCGGAGCGGATTGCGCGGGTAGCTCTCCGCCCAGTCCGGCCGCAACACCCCCGACTGCGTTGAGGGCAAAACAGTCCACCTCGGTCACCGGGTTGCGTGAGGCGCACCGGATCCGAGCGCACGACCATCGGTGTCGGTGTAATCCTCCGTCGCGGGCGACATCCGCCCAGCAAAAAGGCCGGGCACGAGGCCCGGCCTTGGGAAATCGTTACTGTCGCTCGGCTCAGGCCTTGGCGGCCTTGGCAACGAGGGCGGCACGCGCCTGCTCGACGACGACGGCGAAACCGGCTTCGTCGCGCACGGCGAGATCGGACAGGACCTTGCGGTCGAGCTCGATGTTGGCGGCCTTCAGGCCCTCGATGAAGCGGCTGTAGCTGATGCCGGCGTTGCGGCAGGCGGCGTTGAGACGCACGATCCAGAGGGCGCGCGCGTTGGAGCGCTTCTTCTTGCGGTCGTCGTACGCGTACTGGAGGGCGTGATCGAGCGCCTCCTTGGCGTAGCGGAAGAGCTTGGACTTGCTGGCGAAGTAGCCCTTCGACTGCTTCAGGACTTTCTTCCGGCGCTTGCGGGAGGCCGGGCTGTTCGTGACACGAGGCATGTTGTGATGTGTAGGTTAAGGATCGGCAGGTCGCCTACGGGAGTTACCCGCCTGATCAGTTATGGTTGTTCCGGGTCTTAGAGGCCGTGCGGGAGCCCACGGAGGAGCGCCTCGGCATGGCCGGGAGCCACGAGCTTGTCCTTGGTCGCACGACGCTTCTGCTTCGTGCTCTTCGAGGCAAGCAGGTGACGGAAGCCCGGAGTGCGGCGGATCAGCTTTCCGGTGCCGGAAATTTTGAACCGCTTGGCGATGGACTTCTTGGTCTTCTGCATGATGGGAGCCGGGCAGAAAAAGGACCGCCCCGGGCGAACGCAAGGGGGAATTTCGCCACGCCGCCCACGAGCGTCGTAGTCGCACTCAGTCGGTCGAGAGTCGAGCGGACGAGCGACGAGAGCCCGGGGTTCGCGAGACCGTCCGAGCGAAGGAGCGATTCAGATCGTGCACCCGTGAGTGACTCTCGTCTCTCGACGCTCGGCCCTCGTCTCCTCAACCCGCCTCAATCGACATCCACCGCCCGGCCGCCCTCGCGTTTGTCGAGGCTGCGGAAGGCGAACAGCGTCTCGCTGTCGACGATGCCATCGGTCTTGAGCAGCGCATCGGTGATCACGCACTCGATCATGTCGACCGACTCGCACCGGATCATCACGAGCAGGTCGTAGCGGCCGGACACCGAGTAGACATCGGTCACGGCCGGGATCTCGAGGATCCTCTCGGCGATGCCAGTGACTTTGCGGCGGTCGGTCTTCAGGAGAACGATGGCGGTGGGCATGGCGGGAGGTTGCAGCGGCGTCGCCGCTTCTGCAACCCGGACGTGACTCGCGGCCCAAGCCGGTTGGCCGGGCGCACACTCGGATGCGCTACCCCGAACACTTCCGCCCACCGCTGTCGCGCAGCCACCACCGCCGGCCTGTCGCGAGAGCCTCATTAATCCGCCGCCTCCGTGGCGCGGCCGCCGCGTTGGCGCTCGCCGGCCGCGGGCGGGTCCAGAGAATCCCCCCTCCGCGATCGCGCCATGCAACGTTTCCTCCAGACCGCCCGCATCCTCGTCCGCAACCGGAGCTTCCTCGCGCTGCTGGTCTGCAACGTCCTGCTCGGCCTCGCCTACTCCTTCGTCGGCCCGTTCATGTCGCTCTTCGGCACCCAGGAAGTGGGCATGAGCAACCTCGTCTTCGGCGTCTTCATGACGACCACCTCCGTGGTGGCCATCGTGCTGAGCACGCTCCTGGCGCATTGGTCCGATACCCGGTTCTCCCGCCGCTCGATGCTCGTGCTCGGCGCGGTGTGCGGCACCGCCGGCTACCTCGGCTACGCGTTCGTGCGCGACGTGGTGTGGCTGACCGTCATCGGCTCCCTCGTGCTCGGCATCTCCTCGATCACGTTCTCCCAGCTCTTCGCCCATGCCCGCGAGATGCTCAGCCGCTCCGAGGTCTCGCCGACCGAGACGCCGCTCTACATGAACGTCTTCCGGCTATTCTTCGCGCTCTCGTGGACGGTCGGGCCGGCGATCGCGTCGTGGGTGAACCTTCGTTACAGTTACCGGGGCACCTTCCTCGTCGCCGCGGCGGTATTCGGCCTGTTCCTGCTGGCGGTGCTGCGGTTCGTGCCGCATGCGCCGCCCTTCGCCCGCCGCCAGAACGCGCAGCCCATGCCATTGCGCCGGGCGCTCACCCGTCCCGTGGTGCTCGCGCACTTCATCGCCTTCGTGCTCGTGTTCACCGCTACCACGATCTCGATGAGCAACCTGCCCAAGCTCGTCACCGAGACGCTCGGCGGAAACCAGGGGCACGTGGGCATCATCTACAGTGTGGCTCCGGTCTTCGAGCTGCCGTTCATGTTCTTCTTCGGCCTGCTCGCCACCAAGGGCGACCACGGCCGTCTCATCCGACTCTCCTTCCTGCTCTCCGTGCTCTATTACGCCGGGCTGTGCGTCGTGCGTGCACCGTGGCACATCTACCCGTTGCAAGTGATCAGCGCCGCGATCGTCGCCGTCACCTCGGGCATCGCGATCACGTTCTTCCAGAACTTCCTGCCCGACCAGGTCGGCACCGCCACGAACCTCTACTCCAACGCCATGCGCGCCGGCGGCATCGCCGGTTATCTCTGCTTCGGCGCCCTCGCCCAGGCCTTCGGCTACCGCGCCGTCTTCGTGTTCTGCACCGTCATCTGCGCGATCGCACTCGGCCTCCTGCTGTTCTACCGCGAGCGCGATGGCCACGGCCCCGAGGCCGGCGCCGCCGCCACCTGACCGCCACCACAAGCCGGCCCGCGCCGCCCCTGCAATAATCCGCCATCGCCGCGCGCGTCCTCCGCGCCCCAGCGCAAATTCCGCCGAGTTTTCGCCAACGGATGCGGGGGCGCGCCTTTCGCCGCGGGGTACACTCCGTCAGCATTCCAATCGGGGCTCTCGCTCCGTCCCCTGTGCTCACCTCCCCTGCCATGAACAATCGTCGCGACTTCCTCAAAGCCGGTCTCGCCCTCGGCGCCACCGCCACCCTGCTCAACCTCGACGGGCTTTTCGCCGCCGAACCGACCGTCTCGGTCACCACCGGCGCTCCCGCCGCGCCCGCCGGCCCGCGCCCCGTCCTCGTCGCCGTGCGCGACGGCGACCGCGTGACCATGCTCGACAAGGCCCTCGAGGCCCTCGGCGGCATCGGCGCCTTCGTGAAGCCCGGCCAGACCGTGCTCATCAAGCCCAACATCGGCTGGGACGCCCCGCCCGAGCGCGGCGCCAACACGCACCCCTCCATCGTCGCCCGCCTCACCGAGCTCTGCCTCCAGGCCGGCGCGAAATCCGTCTCCATCTTCGACAACACCTGCGACCGCTGGCAAAGCGCCTACGCCAACAGCGGCATCGAGAAAGCCGCGCGCGACGCCGGCGCCAAGCTTATCAACGGCAAGGACGAGACCCTCTACCGCGAGACCGCCATCCCCGGCGGCGTGAAGCTCAAGAGCGCCAAGGTCCACCAACTCGTGCTCGACTCCGACGTCTTCATCAACGTCCCCGTCCTCAAGCACCACGGCGGCGCCCAGATGTCCTCCGCGATGAAGAACCTCATGGGCTGCGTCTGGGACCGCGGCGTCTACCACAACGTCGACCTCCAGCAGACCATCGCCGACTTCCTCACCCTCCGGAAGCCCGACCTCAACATCATCGACGCCTACCACCCGATGGTCCGCAACGGCCCGCGCGGCAAATCCGTCGAGGACTGCGTCGAGATGCGCGCCCTCCTCGCCTCCGCCGACCCCGTCCTGATCGACGCCGCCGCGGCCAAGCTTCTCAACTACGACGTCGCCAAGGTGCCGCACATCAAGCTCGGCGCCGACCTCAAGCTCGGCTCGATGGACTTCGCCGCCGCCGACGTCCGCCGCATCAAGCTCACCTGAGCCGTGACCATTCAATTGGCACGTAGGTCCAGTCTCGGACTGGACGCCATGGGGCATGGGCCGACAGTGGAGGCAGGTGCCAAGGGTGTCCGGTCGAAGACCGGACCTACCGGGCCGTCCTGCCGGCTGGCGACCTCGCGATCGATGTATGTCGGTCTGCCCGTAACCGCGCTCCAATTGCATGGCTCCGCCTGAGATCATGCGCCGCCATTGGCTCAAATACACCCGCGCGACCATCGCCGTCGCCGTTCTCGCGCTCTTTGTCGCAGCTTTCGTCGACTTCCGCGGCCTCGTCGGAGCCGGACTCTCGCACGCCCTCGCCTCGGTGCAGTTCGTGCCGGCGGCGCTCGCATTCGCCACCGGCGCCTCCGCCATCGTCGCCGCGCTCGCCATCCTCGCCGCCACGCTCGCGTTCGGCCGCGTCTACTGCTCCGTGCTCTGTCCGCTCGGTCTGTTCCAGGACGCCATCGCGCGCGTCGCCGACTGGCTGCGCAAGAAGCCGCTGCTCCTACGTTACGCCAAGCCCGCGACGTGGGTGCGCCAAGGGTTCCTCTGGGCCACGGTCGTCGGCATCGCCGCCGGCTGGGCCGGGCTCACGCTGGCGTTGCTCGACCCCTACAGCATCTTCGGCCGCTTCGGCTCGATGCTGTTCCGGCCGCTCGTGACCGTCGTGAACAACTGGCTTGTCGCCCCGGCCAACGCCGCGGGGATCGACGCGCTCTACCGCGTGCCGCCGCAATGGGCCGCCGTCGGTGCGCTCGCCCTGCCGGCCGCGATGCTGCTCCTCGTCGCGCTCCTCGCCGCCCGCCGCGGCCGCCTCTACTGCAACACCGTCTGCCCCCTCGGCACGCTCCTCGGCCTGCTCTCCGGCGTCGGCGCGTGGCGGCTGGAGATCGACCAAGCCCGCTGCCGCAAGTGCGGCGACTGCATCCGCGTCTGCAAGGCGCAGTGCATCGACCTGCGCGCCGGCACGATCGACGCCTCGCGCTGCGTCGCCTGCTACAACTGCGTGAGCGCCTGCGACGAGCTCGGCATCCACCATCGCTTCAAGTGGAAACCGGAAAGGAGAGACCGGAAACCGGACACCGGAAACCGGACACCAGAGACTGAAAACCATCGACAGCCCACGGCCCCGGCCCGCGGCGCCTCCCGCCGCGATTTCATCGCCGGCACCGCCACCGCGCTCGTGGCCACCACCGGCGTCGGTGCCCTGCTCGCCGGCCCCCGCGCCACCGCCGCGCCCACACCCGACCTGCCCTTCACTCCCGCGCCCGAGCCGGTGCCACCCGCGCCGTTCGCCCGGCGCGCCGTCACCCCGCCGGGCTCCGGCGGCATCGCCCGTTTCCTCGACCGCTGCACCGCCTGCCAGCTCTGCGTGAGCGCCTGCCCGACCAGCGTCCTCCAGCCGGCATTCCTCGAGTTCGGCTTCGCCGGCGTGATGAAACCGCGTCTGGATTTCAACCACTCGTTCTGCAACTTCGAGTGCACCCGCTGCGCCGACGTCTGCCCCGACGGCGCCATCCTGCCGCTCGCGCTCGCCGACAAGAAGCTCACCCGCCTCGGCGTCGCCCACATCGACTACCACAAGTGCGTGGTAAAGGTGAACGGCACCGACTGCTCGGCCTGCTCCGAGCACTGCCCCACCCAGGCCGTGAACACCGTGCCCTTCGCCGGCAACCTCCGCCTGCCCCAGATGCATCCCGAGCTGTGCATCGGCTGTGGCGCCTGCGAGTACGCCTGCCCGGTCCGGCCCGAACGTGCCATCCAGGTCACCGCGCAGGCCCTCCACAACCGGGCCGAGCGCAAAGTCGAGGCGCCCGCCATCGCCCCGCGGCCGAGCGAGGAGTTCCCGTTCTAGCCACCGCCGCCCGTATTCGAAGGGACAGCCCATACCACCCGACGCCGCGTTCGCTCTATCGTTAGGCCCAGCCGCGGCGCAGGGTGGTTCACGATTTTCTTTCGGGAGGCCGGCAAAAAGTGTTCGCAGTACCAAAAACCGCCACCTAGCCTGCACCCACATCCCAACTGCAGGCGCTCTTCCTCACAAAGCGCCCGCCAGCTACCGCCCGTCGTGACCCGTTCCATCGCTAAATCGCGTCCGAAGACCAAGGCCCGGTCCGCTGCTCCCGCGTCTCCCGCCGCGGCCAAACCCGCCGTCGTACCGCCGCCGGTGGCGCCCCCGGCCCCCACGCCCGCCCCCGAGGAGGAGCCGCCACCGCCGCCCCAGCCGACCAACACCCGGGTCGCGCCCGCCGCCGATCGTGAGCTCCAACCCGAGCGCAGCACGATCAAACAATACCTCGCCGAGATCGGTAAAACACCGCTGCTCACCCCGGCCGAGGAGGTCGCCCTCGCCAAACGCATCAAGCGCGGCGACCGCGCGGCGCGAAACCACATGATCCAGGCGAACCTCCGCCTGGTCGTGAAGATCGCCCACGACTACAAGGATTTCGGCCTCCCGCTCCTCGACCTCATCAGCGAAGGCAACATCGGCTTGATCAAGGCCGTCGAGCGTTTCGACCCCGCCATGGGCGGCAAGCTCTCCACCTACGCCGCCTGGTGGATCAAGCAGTCGATCAAGCGCGCGCTGGCCAACCAGTCCAAGACCATCCGACTGCCCGTCCACCTCGTCGACAAGATCTCCAAGATGCGCAAGGTCGCCACCGCCCTCACCGAGGAGTTCGGCCGCGAGCCCACCGAGGAAGAGATCGCGATCGAGATGCAGATCCCGACCAACAAGATCGCGCACATGAAGTCGGTGAGCGTGCGCCCCGCCTCGCTCGACGCCCCGATCAACGACGAGGAGGGCGGCAGCGCCTTCGGTGAAATCGTCGGCGACGAGAACGCGATCAGCCCGTACGACACCCTCCGCGAGAAGAACATCCAGGGCGACCTCAAGGACCTGCTCGACTCCCTCGACGAACGCGAGGCCCGCATCATCAAGCTGCGCTTCGGCATCGAGGGGAACACCGAGATGACCCTCGAGGAGGTCGGCAAACTCTTCAACGTCACCCGCGAACGTGTCCGCCAGTTGCAGAACCTCGCCATCTCCAAGATGCGCAAGGCCATGCGCCGGATCGAGACCCAGCGCACCAAGGACGACATCGACGAGGAGCGCCGCGTGCGCGAGCGCATGGCCGTCATCCGCGAGTTCATCACCGAGAAGTCCAAACGCGCCGAACACTGAGTTTCCCCGTCGCGCAGGGCCGGCGCCCGTGCAACGGCTTGGTGTCGATTCCATAAAAACGTCAGAATTGGCGCTTTCCTTGTCCGGCGGCGGCCCCCACTGTCCGCGGCGCTCGTCGGTCGATTAAGGTTCCTCCCACCACGTGTTCGCGCGTGATCAGTCTGGGCCCCACTCTCTGTCGCGCATGTCTCGCCGCTCTCGCGGCAGGTATCGAAAGCCCACCATGTCCCATCCTCTGATCATCCAGGGCGGCATGGGCGTTGCCGTCTCCAATTGGCGCCTCGCCCGTTCCGTCTCCCAGCTCGGCCACCTCGGCGTTATTTCCGGTACGCTTCTCGCCGTCGTCTTCGCGCGCCGTCTCCAAGCCGGTGATCCAGGCGGCCACATGGCCGACGCCATGGCGCATTTTCCCGTGCCCGCGATCGCCGAACGTGTCCGCGCCGCCTACTACGTGCCCGGCGGCAAGGCGGACACTGCGCCGTTCAAGGCCGTCGCCATGCCCGGCATCCAGCCCTCGCGCGCCCTCGCCGAACTCACCGTCCTCGCCAACTTCGTCGAGGTCCACCTCGCCAAGCAGGGCCACACCAACCCCGTCGGCATCAACCTGCTCGAGAAGATCCAGGTCGGTACGCTCGCCTCGCTCTACGGCGCCATGCTCGCCGGCGTCGACTACGTCCTGATGGGCGCCGGCATCCCGCGCGAAATCCCCGGAGTGCTCGATCGCTTCGCCGCCGGCCAACCGGCCGAGCTCGGCATCGATGTCGTCGGTGCGCCCGCCGGCACTGAGAAGGTCCTCGCCCGGCTCGATCCCGCGGAACTCTCCGGTGGCGCCGCGCCGCAACTGCGCCGCCCGCAGTTCCTCGCCATCGTCTCCTCCGCCACCCTCGCCATTTCTCTGGCCAAGAAATCCACCGGCAAAGTCGACGGCTTCATCGTCGAAGGCGATCTCGCCGGCGGCCACAACGCCCCGCCGCGCGGCCCGCTCCAGCTCAACGCCGAAGGCGAACCCATCTACGGTCCCCGCGACGTGCCCGACCTCCCGAAGATCGCCGCTCTCGGCCTGCCCTTCTGGCTCGCCGGCGCCTACGCCGAACCCGAGAAGTTCGCCGCCGCCCGCGCCCTCGGCGCCGCCGGCGTGCAGATCGGCACCGCCTTCGCCTTCTGCGAGGAATCCGCCGTGCGCCCCGACCTCCGCCGCGAGGTCTGCCGCCTCGCCAAGACCGGCCAGGCCCGCGTCTTCACCGACCCGCTCGCCTCGCCCACCGGCTTCCCCTTCAAGGTCGTCCAGATGGAGAATACGCTCTCCACCGCCGAGACCTACGCCGCCCGCCCGCGCATCTGCGACCTCGGCTACCTGCGCGAAGCCTATACCCGGGCCGACGGCTCGATCGGCTACCGCTGCTCCGCCGAGCCCGCCGAGGATTTCATCCGCAAACAGGGCGATCCCGCCGCCCCCGCCGGCCGCAAGTGTCTCTGCAACGGCCTGCTCGCCACCGCCGGCCTCGCCCAAATGCGCGCCGACGGCACCGCCGAGCCCCCGATTCTCACCGCCGGCAACGACGTCTCCCTGCTCGCCCGCTTCCTCCCCGGCAACGCGGAGAGCTACACCGCCGCCGATGTGATCCGCTACGTTCTCGGCGACAGTGCCACCGCCCCGGCCTAAGCCGCGGCGGTGCAGTTGGCGCAAATCCACGTGAGAACCTCCGGCCTCGGTTGGTAAAGCCGCCGGCCGGCATGTTATCCAGGTGGGTCCGGTCTTCGACCGGACACCTCCGACTCCTGCCATGGCCGCCGGCTCACGTGTTCCGGCGTCCAGTCAGAGACTGGACCTCCTCCAGGACTGCAGGATCACGAACGAGCCGGGGAACCGGTGGGCGGTCCGAGTCGACGCCCGCTGGCCGCAACCGTCGGCTCGCTACTCGCCGCCCGGCGCCGCCGCCTGCGCCCGCGACTTGGCGTTGTGCGCCGCCATGTGCGAGACCAGCAGCGTGTAGAAGCAGAGCACCACGTTGCACAGCGGCAGCTGCAGCGGCAGGGGCAACGCGTACACCGCCGTCACCGCCGGGATCCACACCGCGCAGTTCGTGATGTACAACGGCAGCACCTCGCGCCGCCAGAAACGCCCGTGCATCCGCGCGTACAGCCTTCGCCACGAGTACCCCTCCGCGCGCCAGCCGAAACTCAGGACCATCACCGGCACCGCGATCAGGATACAGTACACGAACTGGTCGATCGCCACCTTCGCCGCCAAGGTGCCAACGTCGTTGCCGGTGCCGACCAACCGCGCGAGCACCCGATAGAGCAGGTCGATCTCCCAGCCCCGGTACGCCCAGTAGCCGGCGAAGAACCAGAGGTCGCGCCACGGGTGGGCGGCGCGCGTCGCCCGCTGCGCGCGCAGGTAGAGGAACGGGATCACGCCACCGAAGAGCGTCGTGATCCCCATCGGCCACCACACGCCGAACCGCGCCCGCCACGCCGTCGCCTCGCGCAACGCCGCCTCCGCCGCCGGCCAGCGGTAGTACGCCAGCACCAGCGCCACCGCCAGAACCTGCAACGCGAGACCGGGCACGAGGTTGGCCCGCGCGCCGCGCAAGCCCGCGCGCCAGACCGGTTCCGTATCGAGTGATTGTGGGGATGCCATCAGGCCCCGAGCACACCGCCACCCCGCCCGCCGCACAAGCGCCGATGCTGGCCGCGGCGCGGCCATGGCACCGTCCGTCCCTCGGTTGCCCGTTTCCCCACCCGGCGACACGACCGGCACATTCGCGCTTCGCCACCGTGCCCTGGCCACAGCCGTGTGCGCGCGAGGCCGCAACCGGTTTTCGAGGGCGCTATTGTTCTGGCCTCTCGGAGGCGCGCCGGCTTGATCGGCGTTGTCGCCGCCCCACGCATGAAGCCCCGCCCTTTCCGCCCGCTGGCTTGCGCCGCCCTTTTGGTGCTGACGCTTCCGCCGCTTCCCGCCCAACCCGCCGAGCCGCCCGCGCCACCAGCGTCGACCGCCAACGTCGACTCCCCCGCCGTCCAGAACTACTGGCAGGCGCGCAAGCTCCTCCGCGGAGGCAAACCGGCCGACTGGGTCGCGGCCCGCGCCACGCTGAAACAAGCCACCGACGCCGAATACCCGCCCGCCCTGAACTTCGTGGCCCTGTGCCACCTGAACAAGAGCTACGGATACACAAAGGATGCCGCCCGCGCCGCCAACTTCCTCCGCCTCTCCGCTGAGCAGGGCAACGCCTCCGCCCGCCTTCTCCTCGGTCGCTGCTACCTTGCCGGCACGGGGGTGCGGCGAGACCATGCCCAGGCCGCCGCGTGGTTCACCGCCGTGCTCGCCAACGGCACCGATTTCACCGTGCCCCCGCCGCCGGCCGATTTCTATCCGCCGGCCCCGGCCGCCAACGACAGCCAGCCGGTCGGCACGCTCTCCGGTGAAACGCCGGTCGATCCCGCCGACCAGCTTCGCGCCTCGGCCCATCTGTTCCTCGGACAAATTTGCACCATGGAGGGCAAGTCCGGCGAAGCGCAGGATCACTTCGTCAAGGCCGCCACGCAGGGAGCCAACCACAGTGCCGGCATCTACGAGGCCGCCATCCAGGCCGCCATCAACTTCGCCTTCGGCCAGGGCGTGCCACGCGATCTGCCCAAGGCCAACGAGATGCTCACTCTGAGCAAGAAGCTCGCGCGCCGCAACGTCCTCGCCATCACCCACAACCTGGTGGAGCAGAAGCTGGTCGACGACTTCGCCCAAGCCGACGTCGAGGAGGACGCCAGCGCAGCGACCGATAAGGTCGAGACCGAGCTCCAATACGCGATCGCCGGTTCCTTCGCCGACCCGAAGTCCAAGAGCTACGACCCCAAGGAGGCCGCCAAGTGGTACGAGCTCGCCGCGGAGAAGAACGTCCCGTGGGCCATGCTCTCGCTCGCGTTCCTCCACCACGAGGGCCGCCTGGGGGTCGCCGATCCCGCGAAGG
This sequence comes from Verrucomicrobiota bacterium, assembly GCA_023446865.1. Lineage (GTDB taxonomy): Bacteria > Verrucomicrobiota > Verrucomicrobiia > Opitutales > Opitutaceae > CAJCBL01. The sequence goes on from JAEXPL010000061.1 coordinate 16,643, forward strand.
CTTTCACCTGGTTTCAGAAGGCGGCCGAGAAGGGGAACCACAACCTCGGCTGGGCCAACCTCTCGATCTGCTACGAACGCGGGCTCGGGACGGCCGCCGATCACGCCAAGGCCGCCGAGCTCTGGCAGAAGCGGCGCGACGACAATATCGTCTGCTACCTCGGCACCCTCGGCCAGTGCCCCGCCACCATCCAGACCTACGAGCAGGAGCTGGAGCTGACAAAGCTCTGGGCCGAAAAGAAGGAGGACGCCCACGCCCAATACCTCCTGGGCCTTCGCCACCTCTACGGCTGGGGCGTCAAGCAGGACACCAAGGCCGGCGTGCGCTGGCTGAAAAGAGCCGCCAAAGCCAACCACGGCCGCGCGCTCCACGAGCTCGGCCTGCTCTATCGCGACCGTTGGCAGGAGTCGGGTTTCGCCGACGAAGCGGAAGGGGCGAAGAAGGCGTTCGAGTGTTTCCAGAAATCCGCTGCCACCGGGTTCGGCGACGGATACTTCCAGCTCGGCTACTGCTACAACAACGGCAAGGGATGCTCCGCCGACACCGAGAAGGCGCTGGAAAATTACCGCCGCGCGCTGGCCCTGGCCCCGACCAACGGCACCATCTTCAACAACATCGGCACGATCTTCGAACAGCGGTGCCTCGACATCCTTACCCCCCCGAGCGAGAACCGGAAAGTCAAGATGGTGGTCAACGGCATCGAGGTGACCATCGATCTTCCGATCCAGAAGGGGCCCATCGCCAAACCCGACTATACCGCCGAACCCTTCGCCACCTACCACCGCCAGATGCTCGAGGCATACCGAAAGGCCGATGAACTGAAGAGCGAATACGCGGCCTACAATCTCGGCAAGCTGGCCAAGGAGGGCATCCTGCAGCCAGTCGACCTGCCGGCGGCCTATCGGTACTTCGAAACTGCGGTCGCCCGGGGCTACCCCGCGAAATTCATCCACTATCTCCTCGGGCAGATGTTGGAGAAAGGCGAAGGGGTGCCGGTGTCCCTTCGCGAGGCCGCCTACCACTATCGCCTAGCCGCCCTCGCGGGGAACGAGGATGCCCTCGCCTGCATCTGCCGCTTCTACAGCAGCAAACCCGGATTCTCCCGCGATTGGGATCGCGCCCTCTATTGGCTCAATCTGCTCGCCAAGCGGGGCGACGACGGCGCGATCATCGATATCGGCTATGTGCTACTGCAGAAAGGCGACTACGCCGCGGCACTCGATCTCCACAAGCGGATGCTCGATTCCCCCAGTCGCACGTTGCAGGGTTTCGCCAACGCGCGCCTAAGCCGGATGTACCGCGACGGTTTGGGTGTGAAGCCCAACCCGGACAAGGCCCGCAAATTCATGGCCCGCGCCTGCGAGCTCGAAAACCGGGACGCGGCGTTCGAACGCTACCTCGATCTGATGGGAAGCGGCAAGAAGGCCGAAGCCATCACCTTCCTCAAGA
>JAEXPL010000475.1 GCA_023446865.1 Verrucomicrobiota bacterium
CTCCTGCTTTCGTCGGCAGTGCGCCCATGACACCGCTCGAAGCCCAGGCCCGCATCGCCGCCCTTCGCACCGAACTCGCCCGCCACGACGAGCTCTACTACCGGCAGGCGCGGCCGGAGATCGGCGACTTCGACTACGACCGGCTCAAGCGCGAGCTGGCCGACCTCGAGGCGGCGCACCCGGAGTTGGCCGCCGGCGCCTCGCCGACGAAACGCGTGGGCGACGACCGCTCCGAGGGTTTCGCGCGCGTGCGCCATCGGCAGGCGATGATGACCCTCGACAACACCTACGACGAAGGCGAGCTCCGCGAATTCCACGCGCGCTTGGCGAAGCTGCTCGGCACCGAGGACCTCGCCTACACCGTCGAGCCGAAGATCGACGGCCTTGCGGTGAGCCTTACCTACGAACACGGAAAACTCGTGCGCGCCGTGACCCGCGGCGACGGTGAGGAGGGCGACGATGTGACCGCGAACGTGCGCACGATCAAGACGCTCCCAGAGTCGCTGAAGGAGAGCGGAAACCGGAAAGCGGAGACCGGAAAGGCCGCTGAAGCGGCCGAGCTGCCACTGTTCGCCGAGCCGGCCCCGGCCGGTTTTCCTGCGCTGATCGAGATCCGCGGCGAAATCTTTCTGCGCAACGAGGAGTTTCAGCGCATCAACCGCGAGCAGGAGGAAACGGGGCTCGAGCCCTACGCCAATCCGCGCAACCTCGCCGCAGGCACCCTCAAGCTGCTTGATGCCGCCGAGGTGGCGAAGCGCCGGCTGGAGATCGTGCTCTACGGATTGGGCGCCTGCGAGCCGGGCGAGCCGGCGGCGACGCAGTCGGAGTACCTCGCGCAGCTTGTTGCGTGGGGGCTGCCGGTGGTGGAGAAGTTCTGGGCCGTGCGCGGGGTCGACGCAGTGTGGGCTGCGATCCGCGAGCTCGACGCGCGCCGGCGCACCTTTGCGTATGCGACCGACGGCGCGGTGGTAAAGCTCGACCGCCACGACCAGCAACGCCTCGCCGGTGCGCGCGGCGAGGGCCAGACCGCCCGCAAGCTCTCGCCCCGCTGGGCGTGCGCGTACAAGTTCGCGCCCGATCGTGCCGAGACGCGCGTGACCGCGATCACAATCCAGGTGGGTCGCACGGGCGCGCTCACGCCGGTGGCCGAACTCGAGCCGGTGTTGCTTGCCGGCACGACCGTGAAACGCGCCACGCTCCACAACGCCGAGGAGATCGCGCGCAAGGACGTGCGCCCCGGCGACTCTGTGCTGATCGAGAAGGCCGGCGAAATCATTCCCGCTGTCGTGCAGGTGCTGGTGGAGAAGCGCACCGCCGGACTCGCCCCGTATGTGTTTCCCACGAATTGCCCGATCTGCGGCACGGCGGCGACGCGCGCCGAGGGCGAGGTCGTGTGGCGCTGTCCGAATTCGGATTGCCCGGAGAAGGTGCGGCGCCGGCTGGAGCATTTCGCCTCGAAGGGCTGTCTCGATATCGACGGGCTCGGTGAGGAGATGGTGGCGCTGCTGATCGAGCGCGGGCTCGTGAAAACGATTCCCGACATCTTCCGCCTGAAGCTTGAGGACCTGCTGCCGCTCAAGAAGTCCGGCGAGGTGTGGGCGGGCAACCTGGTCGCGGCCATCGCGGCGCGGAAGAACGCCGACCTCTGGCGCGTGCTCAACGGACTAGGCATCCCGCAGGTGGGTGCCGCGGCCTCGAAGGATCTCGCGCAACGCTTCCGCTCGCTCGACGCCATCGGCGCGGCGAGCGAAGCGGACTTGCTCAACGTCGGCGGCTTCGGAGAGCGCACCGTGGGGCTGTTGCGAGCTTGGTTCGCGCAGCCGGCCAACCAGACGCTGCTGGCCGATCTGCGCGCCGCCGGGCTCGAGCCGACGCCGCCCGCCGCCGCGGGTGCGAGCGCGCCGCTCGCCGGCAAGACGATCGTGCTCACCGGCACGTTGCCCACGCTCTCGCGCGAGGAGGCGGCCACGCTAATCGAAGCCGCCGGCGGCAAGGTCAGCGGCAGTGTCTCCAAGAAGACCCACTACGTGGTCGCGGGCGCGGAGGCGGGCTCGAAGCTCGAGAAGGCCCGCACGCTGGGCGTCACCGTGCTCGACGAGGCCGGGCTGCGACAGTTGCTCGCTTCGGGATGACCTTCACCGGCTTCTGCATGGTGCGGAGGCCGTTCTCGAAGCTGGTGCCGGCGCCGTTGAAATAGAGGTAGACCGGCTTCTCGTTGCGCAGGATGTCGAGGGTGTTGGCGAAGTCCTGCTTCCGGTAGAAGAGCATGGGTATGCCGTTCTGCAGGCTGTCGGCCGGCAGCGGGACGCCGTCGGCTTCGAAGTTGAGTTGTCCGATGAGTTTGCCGGCGGCGTAGAGGCCGAGGCGCGGAGCAAACGCGTTGGTCGAGTAGAAGACGACGTATTCGTCGATCTTGGTGGTCGAGGGCATGGGATGTCTGGGGTTGCGAGTTCTTCGCAGGGGGCGGCCAAGAAGGACGCAGCGGGCGTCTCGGGTCAAAGCTGGAACTGCTCGCCGCGACCGGCCGAAAATCCGTTTGCAGTGCGGGGCGCGGCGCGGAGCCTCGGCGCGATGTCCCACTTTCTCCGCGTTTCCCTGGCGCTGGCGTTGCTGCTGGCGCTGCCTCTCGCAACTTCCGCCGCCACCGCGAAGAAGAAGGCCGCGGCCGCGCCCGCCGACCACGACTACACCGGCGCGATCGTGATCGACGCCGCCGATGGCAAGGTGCTCTTCGAGGACGGCGCCGACGTGAACGCCTACCCGGCGAGCGTGACCAAGCTCATGAACCTGCTGCTCTGCGTCGAGGCGGTGGAGGCGGGCAAGGTGCGCCTTTCGGACCGGATCGCGGCCGAGCGCGAGGACACCAAGATGGGCGGCACGCAGGTGTGGTTGAAGGAAGGCGAGACGTTCACGATGGAGGACTACCTCTATGCGATGATGATCCAGTCGGCCAACGATGCGGCGCTGGTGTTGTCGAAACATGTGGGCGGTTCGCGCGAGGCGTTCGTTGCCGCGATGAACCAGCGCGCCGCGCAGCTCGGCATGACGCGCACGAAGTTCACCACCCCGCACGGTCTGGCCTCGCCGAAGCAGGAGGCCGACGTGTCGACTCCGCGCGACATCGCCACGCTTTCGCGGGAGCTCGTGAAGCATGCGCTCGTGCTCAAGTTCACCTCGACCAAGGAGCGGATATTTCGCGAGGAGCCGCTCACGAAGATGAGCAACCACAACAAGCTGCTCTGGCAGATGGCGGGCTGCGACGGGTTGAAAACCGGATACTTGGCGCGGGGCGGCTATGCGCTTTCGGCCACGGTTTTTCGCGATGGCAAACGGGTGATCGCGGTCGTGATGGGTAGCCGCGGCGTCTACGGTCGCCAGCGCGATGCGGTCGCGCGGCGCCTCATCGGCGAGGCGATGCCGAAGGCGTCGCCGCTGCCCGCGAACATGATTCCGCCCGAGCCCGAGCCGGAGCTGGCGTTGCCGGTCGGTTCGCCGGCCGCCGGCGGAGCCGAGGAAGGCGAGGAAGGGGCGGCGGCGGAAGGCCAGACCAATGACGACGGTCCGAGAGTCGAGTTCCACCTGCCCGGCGCGAAACCGGCCGGGAAGAAGTGAGCGGAAAGAGTGGCCCCCGGTGATTTCCTGAGGGACGGCTGAGACTGGTACTCAGGAAACCAGGAATGGCCCGCGATCGGGGAATGCTGCGTAGGGCGGCCCTTCAGGACGTCCATGCGAGAGTCGTTCTCGCGTCGGTTGCGAGAGCTGGAGTCGAGCGGCGCAGGTCTCGACACCGCACCCATGTGCGCGTCCGCTGTTTGGATGAATCAACCCCGCATCGCGCGGCAGCGCCCGGGGTGCTTCGCGCTTGGCCGGGTCACGCGACTGCCTTAACTGCGGACCTCTCTATGGCTCCCCTCCATCCCTCCCGCCTGCTGGCCACGTGCGGCCTCATCCTTGGCTCGCTCGCATTCTCCTCCACTGCGCTCTGCGACACCGCTTCCGCCCCCATGTCCACGCCCGCCTATCGCAATCCCGCTCTCTCCGTCGAAGAACGCGTCGCCGACCTGCTCGGTCGCATGACGCTCGAGGAAAAGGTCGGCCAGCTCATGATGGTCGACGCCCGCGACGACGACCTCTCGTTCATCAACACCCGCCAGCCCGGCTCGGTCCTCCACATCCTCGGCGAGAAGATCAACCGCGCCCAGGACCTCGCCGCCAAGAACCGTCTCGGCATCCCGTTGCTCGTGGGCGAAGACGGCATCCATGGCCACTCCTTCTGGAAAGGCGCCACCATCTTCCCGACGCAGCTTGCGCTCGCGACGAGCTGGAATCCCGAGTTGCTCGAACAGGTCGCCCGCGTGACCGCCGAGGAGATGGCGCCCACCGGCATCCATTGGACGTTTTCGCCGGTCCTCTGCCTGACCCGCGACCTGCGCTGGGGGCGCACCGGCGAGACCTTCGGCGAGGACCCGTATCTGATCGGTGAGTTCGGCGCCGCCTTCGTCCGCGGCTACCAGGGCAAGGGCCTCGACGACCCCACCGCCGTGCTCGCCACGGCGAAGCACTATGCCGGCTACTCCGAGACGCAGGGCGGGCGCGACGCCACCGAGGCCGACATCTCGCGCCGCAAGCTCCGCAGCTATTTCCTGCCGCCGTTCGAGCGCGCCGCCCGCGCCGGCGCGATGACCTTCATGACCGGCTACCAGTCGATGGATGGCGTGCCCTCCACCGCCAACCACTGGCTGCTCACCGAGGTGCTCAAGGACGAATGGGGCTTCCGGGGCGTGCTCGTGACCGACTGGGACAACGTGGGCCGTCTCGTCCACGAGCAGATGGTCTGCGCCACCTACGCGGAGGCCGCGGCGGTCGCGATCCGCGCCGGCAACGACATCATGATGACGACCCCGCAGTTCTACGAGGGCGCCATCGAGGCGGTGCGCAGCGGTCGGCTCAAGGAGTCCGAGATCGACGGGCCCTGCGCGCGCTTCCTCGCGCTGAAGTTCCGCATGGGCCTCTTCGAGAATCCGCGGCGGGCCGACCTCGCCCGCGCCGCCACCGAGATCGCGCGGCCCGACCACCGCGCCGCCAATCTCACCGCCTCGCGCCAGAGCCTTGTGCTGCTCCAGAACAACGGCCTGCTCCCGCTCGACCCCGCGAAGGTGAAGTCGATCGCGGTCGTCGGCCCCAACGCCGACGACGCCGTGCAGCAACTCGGCGACTGGACGCTCGGCGCCTCGCAGCACCCGCCCTCCGCCGGCACGCAGCCGCGCGAGAAGGTCACCACCGTGCTCGACGGTATCCGCGCTCTGGCGCCGAAGGATTGCGCCGTGCGGTACGAGCGCGGCTGTTCGATCATCGACGAGGATTTGTCCGGCATTCCCGCGGCGGTCGCGGCCGCGCAGGCGTCCGATGTGGTCGTCGCCGTCGTGGGCGACCACCTGAAGTTCATCGGGGAAGGGCAGAGCACCGCCACCCTCGAACTGCAGGGCGGACAGGTCGCGTTGCTCGACGCGCTGGAGAAGACCGGCAAGCCGGTGATCCTCGTGCTCGTGAACAGCAAGCCGCTCGTGCTGCCCGCCTCGGCCAAGCGCGCCGCGGCGATCCTCGAGGGTTTCAACCCCGGCATGGAGGGCGGGCGCGCGATCGCCGAGGCCGTGTTCGGCCAGCTGAATCCGTCGGGCAAGCTCACCATCTCGATCCCGGTCCACGTGGGCCAGCAACCGGTGTTCTACAGCCAGGTGCGCGGCCAGCACGGCGACCGCTACGCCGACCTCACCCAGGAGCCGCTCTTCCCCTTCGGCCACGGCCTGAGCTACACGAGCTACCGGTATTCGAATCTCCGGCTCGCCTCCGCCTCGCTCCCGCGCGGCGCGGCGGCGACGGTCTCCGTCGACGTCGAGAACACTGGCGCGCGCGCCGGTGACGAGATCGTGCAGGTCTACGTGACCGACGTCGTGACGTCGGCGACCTGGGTGAACAAGGCGCTCAAGGGCTTCGCCCGCGTGCACCTCGCGCCCGGCGAGAAGAAGACGGTGCAGGTCGCGCTGCCGTATGCGGCGTTCCAGATCGTGGATGCCGCGGGCCGCAGCGTGGTCGAGCCCGGCGAGTTCGAGATCCGCGTGGGCCCGTCTTCGCGCGACCGGGACTTGCTTAAGGCCACCCTCCGCGCCGAGTGACGCGAGCGAGCGTTCCTGAGAATCTGGAACTCCAGAACTCAGGAACGGACCGCCTGCGCGTGGGGCGGTGCTTCAGCCCTCCCGGATCGATGCTGGAACCAGCCGGAGCCCGGAGGGCGGAGGCGTGAATGTGGGAATCAGGAAAGCAGGAACGGAGCGGGTAACGCCACGCCCTACGCGGCTGCCGCTGCCGCGGTGCGCGCGGTGAGGCGGACGTAGCCGGCGCCGAGGCCCAGACCGATCACGACGTAACCCACGGTGGCGAACGGGCCGAGGGTGCGTCCGTGGAGGTAGTATGCGGCGAAGCAGACTGCGGTGGTGAGCACGAAGAGCGGCAGTGGCTTGCGGCCCAGCACGGCGAGGCCGCGCAGCGGGGCGACGCGGGCGATGGTGAAGTCGGAGACGAGGCAGCCGAGGGCGAAGAGCGTAAGCAACCCGTGGAAGAGGTAGGGCGGGTTGAGCAGGATCTTGTTGCGCAGCGGTTCGAAGCGAGCGACGCGGTCGGCCCAGTCGGGCGGGAGCAGGTCATGCGCATGGCGGACGAATGCGCAGGTGAGCAGTGCGGCCCAGGCGAGGGCGAGGACCACGGTGGTGCGCCAGCTGCCGGAAACGAGGCGCTCACGCCGGTCGTAGACCCAGCCGCCGAGGTGGAAGAGGAGTTGCCAGGAAAGCGGGTTGAAGGACCAGCTGACGAAGAACTGGCGGCGGAACACGACGTTGATGCCGAAGAGGCCGAGGGCGACGAGCATCGGCGGGACGCGGAAACGTCGTTCCAGCACCGTGGTGCCGAGAAAGAACACGAGCAGGACGAGGTAGGACGGCAGGACGTTGATGCAGAAGCCGTTGAGCCGGAAGGTGAGCGAGGCGACGAGGGCCGCGCCCGGGGATTGGCCGGCGAGGAGCGCGGCGGGCTTGGTGGCCCAAACGGGGGGCGGCTGGGTGCCGCGGGCGAGCAGCCAGGCCGTGCCGATGAACACAAGCGCGAGGCAGACGTGGCAGGCGTAGAGTTCGACGAGTCGCCGGACGATCTTGGCGGAGGCGGTGGCGAGACCCTGTTCGCGCACGACGCGGCTGTACACCAATCGAGCGACGAAGCCGCTCAGAAAGAAGAACCAGACCGCGGTGTCGGAGAAGCCGTGCGGCGTGATTGTCCAGTGCTGGAGCGAGTTGGCCGGCAGATGGTTGATGAAGATGAAGAGGATCGCCACCCCCCGCCAGAGGTCCACGCGCAGGAAACGCGGCCGCGCGCTGGAGCGGAGGGCCGGAGCGGGCTGGTGGGTGGTCGGCTCGGCGGACGGGCCGTGAGGCGCAAGGAGCGGCTTCGCCATGGATCAAGGTCAGAGGGCTCCCATTATGCGACGATCGCCAGCGGGTGGAGGATGGAGGACGCAGACGGAGCCCCCAGAATGAAAGGGTGACTGAGCCCGTCGTGAGCGGGCGGGCGAGGGGTGAGTTCGGTGGTTTGGCGACTGGGCTTAACGGGTCGGGCGGGCGGCATCGATCATGGCTGTCGCACCGCCGCTGCCCACTGGTTGGAAATGGTGGTGGCCTTACAAACCGCAATTGTAAAAGGGATATGGTGAGGTGAGTTTGCGCTTGCTGCGCCTTTTCGGTGTAGGGCATTGTCCGTGCCGTCGGTGCAAACTCTGTCTCGGTCCACTGGGACCGGTTAACACGATTCTGCTGCGGCCCGCCGGGCTGTTTCCCCTGCTGATCAGCTCGCCGGTATTCACTTTCAGAACCCAATCGCAAACCTATGAAAGCACTTGCCATCGCTTTAGTCGCCGCTGCGTCGGCGCTCCAGCTTGCTGGACAAACATACTTTAGTGATAATTTCGACACCACCGGCCTCGGCCAATGGACTGGGACTCCCAATACTAGCGCGGTGTTGGTCGATGATGGTGGCGCTCACGGTTGGGTGATCGCGTTCGCGGAGACCCGATCCGGCGGCGATGCCTACACGAGCGGATTCACGATTCCAGATGTTGCCAACCTGCGGATCAGCTTCGACTACAAGGGCGACGGTGGTTTCCTCGGGTTCCGCGGTACGGCGTCGAATAACCATTGGCTCGCTGGTTCGCAGTCTGGCTACTCCAGTGCTCTTCCGTACACAGTTCTTTCCGCCAATGGCGATTGGCATCATTACGACATTGCGATTCCGACCTCCGAGTTCGGGCGCACCATCATGCTGGAGGATTATGCCGTTACTTCGGGTGCGGAGCGGCCGAGAGATGCCTATTTCGACAACATCCGGGTCTATTCGATTCCCGAGCCGTCGACCTATGCGTTGATCCTTGGCGCGTGCACGCTCGGACTCGTGGGCTGGCGCCGGTTCCGCAAGTGAGCTGAGAGCTACAATTGGGTTTCCTTTGGCCGGGGCTTTTCGCCCCGGCCTTTTTGTTGTCTGGGAGGGGCGTTGACGCATGAAGTCCGAGGGCCATCGGGCGTTGGCCCCGCGTGAACCCTGCCCCGCGGCGCATGCGGTAACCGCAGGTTTCAGGCCGCGGTCTTGACGCCGCCCCCCTGTGTCGCGTTTGTTGGGCAGTTTACATGCTCACGCTCGCCGACATTTCGAAGTCCTACGGTACCCGCGAACTCTTCTCCGAGGTCTCGCTGTTTGTCGCGCGCACCGACCGCTTCGGCCTCGTCGGCGCCAACGGCGCGGGCAAGACCACGCTCTTCAACCTCATCCTCGGCGAGGAATCGCCCGACGAGGGCACGATTACTTGGGAGCGCGGCGCCGATTTCGGCTTCCTTCCGCAGGAGAGCGCGCCGGCGGGCGATGAGACGATCCTGCACCTTGCCACGAGCGGCAAGAAACTCGTCCCCGAGAACGACGAGGACTACGACATCGATTGGACGCTCGAGCCGCGCGCGAAGAAGATCCTTGCCGGCCTCGGTTTCCGCGAGGAGGACCACCTCAAGCCCGCGAAAACGTTCTCCGGCGGCTGGGTGATGCGCGCGCACCTCGCCCGCCTGCTCGTGAGCGAGCCGGCGTTGCTCCTGCTCGACGAGCCGACCAACCATCTCGATCTCGAGGCGCTGCTCTGGTTCCAGGACTACCTCACGCGCTATCCGGGCGGCCTGCTCATCATCTCGCACGACCGCGCGTTCCTGAACGCCCTCTGCAATGGCATGCTCGAGCTGCGCTCCGGCACGCTCCACCGCTACACGGGCAACTACGACGACTTCCTTCTCGAGAAGGAGGCCCGCAAGGAGCAGCAGCTCGCGCAGTTCAAGAACCAGCAGCGTGAGATCGCCCACCTGCAGAAGTTCGTCGACCGCTTCGGCGCCAAGGCCTCGATGGCATCGCGCGCGAAGTCGAAGGAGAAGCAGATCGAGCGCATCAAGGAGGACGCCGTCGAGGAGCCGGTCGAGGAGCTCAAGCGCGTGAACTTCCGTTTCCCGCAACCTCCGCGCTCCGGGCTGAAGGTCATCACCCTCGAACACGTGCAGCAGGCGTACGGCGACCACGTTGTCTACCGCGACCTCAACCTGCAGGTCGAGCGCGGGCAGCGCATCGTGCTCGTCGGCCCCAATGGCGCGGGCAAGTCCACGCTCCTCAAGATCCTCGCTGGCGTGATTCCGATCCAGGGCGGCACGAGTGAACTCGGTAGCAGTGTCGTGCCCGGCTACTTCGCGCAGAACCGCGGCGACAACCTCAACCCGAAGGCCAACGTCCTCGAGAACGTGATGGAGCTGCGCACCGAGGCCAACCAGCTCACCGAGCAGCGCGCGCGCACCATCCTCGCGGCCTTCCTCTTCCGGAAGGACGATGTCTTCAAGCCGATCGGCGTGCTCTCCGGCGGCGAGAAGTCCCGCCTCGCGCTCGCCCGCCTGCTCGTCGATCCGCCCAACTTCCTGCTCATGGACGAGCCCACGACGCACCTCGACATCGCGTCGATCGACGCGCTCGTCCACGCGCTCAAGCAGTACGAGGGCACGCTCGTGTTCATCAGCCACGACGTCTACTTCATCCGCTCGCTCGCGCAGAACGTCCTGCATGTCCACTCCGGCCGGCTCACGCCGTACGCGGGCGACTACGACTACTACCTCGACAAGTCGAAGGCCACCAACGAGCGCGCCGCGCTCACGGCCGGCTTCACCGACGCGCGTCCCGTGCAGCAGAAGGCCGCCGCCGTCGCCGAGCCGGTCGCCGCGCCCGCTCCGAAGCCGAAGAAGATCGGCGCGAACGAGCTCCGGAAGCTGCGCACCGAGGTGAGCAAGCTCGAGGAAGTCGTCGCCCAGCTTGAGGCCCAGCAGGCGAAACTCACCGCCGAGCTCGAGAGTCCGGAGACATACACCGTCGCCGGGCGGGCGCAGCATCTCAACCGCGAGCTCACCTCTGTGACCGACCAGCTTACCACCGCCACCCAGCAGTGGGAAGCCGCCGCCACCCGTCTCGAAGAAGCGAACGCGGGCGCGGCGACCGCGTAGGTTCTGGCGTAGCGGAACGGCTTCCGTTCCGCGCGCAAGCGAAGCGCTTCCGCTACGACGGACTGCGAACCGTAGGTCGCCCCCACGCAGCCGTGACCATGCAGCCCGCGAGTAGGTCCAGTCTCTGACTGGACACCGGCATACGTGAGCCGGCGGTCACGGCTGGAGTCGGAGGAGTCCGGTCGGAGACCGGACCCCCGGGGAGAGCATGCCGGCCGGCGGTTTCACCAACGGTGGACGGAGGTTCGCTCGTGGATTTGCGGCAGCCGAATGGCTCAGTGCCCGCTGGCGCGCAGCTGCGCGAGGCCGGCTTTGGCCTCGGCGTAGTTGGGATCCAGTGCCAAAGCCTTCTCGAACTCGGCTATGGCCGCGGCGCGGCGACGCGGGTCGCGCGCGAGGGCCGAGGCGAGCGCGCTGCGCACCTCGGCGGTCTCGGGCAGAGTCAGCAGTGCCAGTCGCAGTTGCTTGATACCCTCGTCAAGCTGGCCCGGCAGGGCGGCGAGCGTGCGACCGAGCTCCAGCAGCGCCTCGCCGTTTTCCGGATCGAAGCGCAACACCGCGCGGAGGTGGGCGACGGCTTCCTCCTCCCGGCCGGGAATCCGCCGCAGGGCACGGCCGAGGTTGAGCCGCGGCGCGGGCTCATCGCCCTTGATGCGGATGGCCTTCTCGAAGGCAGCAAGGGCCTCGGTGCCGCGGCCGGGCTTGCGTTGGAGGGCGAGCCCGCGCTGGTTGTAGCGCTCGGCAAACGCGGCGAGGATCGCGGCCATCTTTCGGAACTCCTCGCGCGCCTCGTAGGCGGTGGTGGAGGATTTCCCGTAGGCGACCGAGAGGTTGTAGTGCGCCATCCAGTTGTTCTCTGTCACCGCAATGGTGTGGCGGAAGAGCGTGACGCTGTTCTGCCAGAGCCGGAGCTGCAGCGAGGTCAGGACGATGCACACGAGCAGTGCCACGCCGGCGGCGGCTCCGAGCAGCAAGGTGCGCCGCGGCAGGCGGTGGCTCCCCTCGGCGACCAACCAGACCAGCGCGAGCAACACGCCGATCGAGGGCAGGTAGGAATAGCGGTCGGCCATTGTCTGGCCACCCACCTGCACGAAGCCGATCACGGGCACCAGCGTGCCCAGAAACCACAGCCAGCCCACGAGTGCCCACGGCCGACCGCGGCGCAGGGCGAACAGGGCGCCGGCGGTGAGTGTGAGCAGGAGCGCGCCGGCGAGGACCAGTTGGCCCGCTGGCGGTTGTTCGCCGAAATTGGGGTAGAGCACGGCGAGTTTGGCCGGCCAGAAGAGTTTCCCGAGATACTGCGCGTAGGCGAGGAGCGCGTTGGCCGCGCGGCCCCAGAGGGTGAAATCCTCCAGCGTCTTCACCGCGCCACCGGCGGCTTGGGCCTTGGCGGTGAGCACGCACGATACTACCGCGAGGGCAAAGAACGGCAGTTTCTCGGCAACCAACCCCAGCCAGGTACGCGGCGCGGCGAGATCAGCGCGTCGCAATGGCCAGAGGTCGAGCAGCAGGAGCACGCAGGGCAGCGTGACCAGCATGGGCTTGGCGGTGAGCCCGAGCGCGAAGAGCGTCAGCGCCACGGCGTAGAGCCCGCCGGCGCGCGGACCTTTGGTGGCACGACGTTGCGCGTACGCCACATAGGCCCAGAGCGTGAGCATGCCGAGGAACACGCTCAGCACGTCCTTGCGCTCGGCGATCCACGCGACCGATTCCACGCGCAGGGGATGCAGCCCGAAGAGGGCGGCGACGGCTAGGCTGCGCCAGACGAAGCCGTTGGCTCGGCGCAACCACACGAAGAGCACCAGCGCGGATGCGGCGTGGAGCAGGCTGTTCGTCAGGTGGTGGCCCCACGGCTGCAGACCGAAGAGCGTGCAGTCGAGCTGGTGCGAGAGCCAGGTGAGCGGGTGCCAGTTGGAGTGCTCGAAACTCGTCCACGCCCAGCGGAAGTTGTCCCACGAGAGCCCGGTATTCACGTGCGGCTCGTTCACGACGTACGCCGGATCGTCGTAGGTGATGAACTCGTGGCGCAGCGCCGGCAGAAACACGCCCAGCACCGCGAGGAAGAGCAGGGCGCCGAGCCAACGGCGCCAGCCGCCGTCGTCGCGGGTGGCCAGAAGGTGGACCGCGTTGCCCCCAACGCGGTCACCAGACTCGGGCTGCAGGAGCGGCGTTGCCTCGCCAGAGGATGCCGCGGTCGCATCGGCCTGCGGCGATTGCGGGTTCGGTCGGGTGGGGCGACGTTTGGCCATCGCGCCGATGCGAACGCATCCGCGCCCGGTTCCGCGATATCAATTTCGCGGGTCCTTCCAGTGTGGCGGAGCGACGCAGCCATTTGGTCGCATCGGCGGCAGACCGACGGGAAATCCGGCGCACCATATTTCTGGTCTGGAGGTAGGGCGAACCCTCCCGCCTTCGCTGAAGCTTCGTCGGGCTACAAGTACTCCGGGACTGCGAAGCCTTGGCGGAGCAGGCCGGGTGAGCCGCGGCCGGTACGGCTCACCGGGGACGGTTCGCCCAACGTCGCCCAAATTTAGTTTACGCGCGCCGGGCCCAGCGGAGCTTGGCGGGAATGGCGCGCGGGTTCGCGCCGCACTCGGCCGGCGAAGGCCGGATGATCTCCTCGGCGATGGCGGCGTAGGTGCCGTCGCGTTGCCCGGCGAGGAACGCCTTCTTCACGCGCCGGTCCTCGCCGGAGTGGAACGTCAGCATCGCGACGCGGCCACCGGGGCGCAGGCAGGCGGGCAGGTGGCGCAACAGCGTGTCGAGCGCGGAGAACTCGTCGTTCACGGCGATGCGCAGCGCCTGGAACACGCGGCGCACGGCGAGATCGGCCTCCTCCTTGGCGAGGCGCGGCAACGCGGCGCGGACGGCGCCAGCGAGTTCGGTGGTGGTGGCGAACTGGCGACCGGCGAGCAAGGGCGCGAGCAGGGCGGCGCGCGGCTCGTCGGCGTTGTCCGTGAGGAGTTGGGCGAGGGCGGCGGGCGTGAGGCCGGCGAGCCGCGCTGCGGCGGACGCGCCGCGCTGCGGGTTCATGCGCATGTCGAGCGGGCCGGCGAACTTCACGGAGAAGCCGCGCGCCGGGTCGTCGATCTGCATCGAGGAGAGCCCGAGGTCGGCGAGGATCACGTCGGCGCCGGCGAGGCCGGCCGCGGCGAGGACCTTCGGCAGGCCGGCGAAGTTGCTGCGGTGCGCGGTGAAGGTGTCCGGTCCGAATCCGAGCGCGCGCAGGCGGGCCTCGGTCTTCGGCAGTTCGAGCGGGTCGGCATCCAGGCCGAGGAGACGTCCGCCCGGCTGCAGGCGCGGGAGGATTTCGCGGCTGTGGCCGCCGTAGCCGAGCGTGCAGTCGACGGCGACTTCGCCCGGTGCGGGCGCGAGCACCTCGAGGATCTCCGCGACCATGATCGGACGGTGGGTGCCGGCGGCCGTCTTGCCGGAGGCGACGACCTTGGCGACGGTCTCCGCGTAACGCGCCGGATCGTGCTCCTTGTACTTCTCCTCGAAGCGGCGCGGATTCTTGCCCGCGTAACGCGGTCGGCGCCGGTGCGGCGTGGCCGCGGGAGCGGCGGCGGGATCGGGAGTGGCGGCGGGCGCGGGCTCGTCGGTCATGGCGGGCAGCGTGGGCCGGAGCACGGGCGCGAGCCAGCGGCAAAGGAGGCGTGGCGGGGTTGGTAAGCGATGATGGGCATCAGCAGACCAGGGCTTGCGCGACAGAACGCCCAAGCGGATTCAGACGGCGGAACCGCTTTGCTGTCGCACTTCAGACCTGGGACTGCTCCTTCCGATTTCCCTGGCGAGGAAGACAACCCCGGCGACGAACTGAACGACGGCTATTGAGAACAGTGCAACCCCGACACCGAACATCTCCTCATGCCCTTCGTTCGCGACTGAACCGACCGCGTTCACGACGGCCTTCATCTCTTTCTCTTTTTCAGCGCGGGCGGCAGGATCGCTAACGCCTTCAAGTGATCTCCGGATGATCGGACCGCTCGCCTCAGTCACTCGAATCTGGAAATGCGTTCCGACAGTCGCCGTACCAATCGCGTACCGGACGAGAGCAAGACCGAGCAACATCTGCAGAGCCGCCAGCGCGATGAGGAGCTTTTTCATCTTTTCGTCCAACGATCAAAGGTGAGGGATGTCGGGCACCGGACACCGTTGCAGGAAGCGATGTTTTTCCGTGACTTCCACTGGTGGTTCGGCCGGGTCTTCATTCGACAAGATCTCCGGGTGTGTAGAACGGCGCCTTGCGCTGTTCGCACGGCAAACCGCACTCCTTCACAAACGAAAAGGCATCTTTGGCAAACAGCGGAAAGAATCGTATCGGAGAGTCAGTATCAGCAGACCGATGCTCGATCCGAATCTCGGTCAGGAATGCACCCCGAAGGAAACTGAGCATCTCAAGATCTTCCTTCCGGATGCTGTGCTCTCCTCGATATCGCAGCACGATGCCTTCCGGCCCAAAGCAAAGCTGTGCCGATGGCCATGATTCCCACAGATCGCCGATTCTTATGCCGCCACGGATCTTCATCTGTTGCCGAGCGATTCAGGTCAGGGACGCCAGCTTTCCGGCTCGGTCGAAGAGGACGGGGCCTTTGCCGGCGTTCCCTGTAGTGGCTTGTTCGGCTGGTTTCCCGTTCTCAGCTCAGCTGTGGCCTCCAACTCGCCAGCCCACCACCCGAACTCAGCAGCGATCTCTGGCTCCACTTCGTAAATCAACCGGGCACACTTCACTTGATCGGGTGAGAAGAGCTGGGCCTCATATAGGGGCAGCTCAGTCCACTCGCCCGGCTTCAACGTGATCACACAATACTTGACCGGCGAAACGACAAACTTCCGATCTCCGTTGTGGAGAGGACCGATACTGAATCGAGCGAACTCCTCGCCAGCACCGCGACCCCACGAGGTCGGTCGCCCCGAATGAGTCGAAGTCGGCAACGTGATCGGATGCTCGCTCACATTCTGGATCATCCCCTGAACCCGCAGGCTGTAGACTTCCGGACGCGTCGCTGAGCCCGAGTAAGTCCGCAGATCGACGATAACATCCAGCCGCAGTCCTTTTAGCTCCGCTTGCGCAAGGAGTGATGATGGCATCAGGGCCAAGAGGAGGAGCCTCCGGAGATTCATCTTTTTGCCGAACAGTGTTATTCACCTGTACCGCGTTTCACGATCTCGGTACGGAGGATTGCTTGGTTGAAGGGGTTGAGACTTTCAGGGGAGGGATTTCTTGCGCGATCCCGGGTCGGTCGCGTGTGCCCGGATTCGCAGGGCAGGCGTAGGCGATCAGACCGCTGGGGATGGCGAAGTCGAGCTTGTTGATGCCAGGGGCTGGTGGAGCGCCACGGAACCGCGGCGACGAAGCGCCGCCCTCCAGAAAAGGCGGTTCGACTGGAGGGCGCCGCTTTGTCGGCGCTGGGCGGAGACGCCGCGAGCCCTGCCTCGGCGCCACGCCCTTTTTCGTTGTGCGGCGGATGGGTTCGCCGGTTTCATCCGGCCCGATGGCCGATGTCGAAGTCGTCAATGTCTCCCGCCACCTCTGGACGCAGGCGGCGCAGCAGCCTGCTGCGCCGGCGCTGCGCATCCCGGTGGGCAAGGCGGCGGGCGGCGGGATCCGCTATGCGG
>JAEXPL010000241.1 GCA_023446865.1 Verrucomicrobiota bacterium
CACGCCCCTGCCCGCCCCCACCTTCACCGACCGCGAAGCCTGGAAGAAGACCCGCACCTACCGCTGAGCCCGAGCGGGCTCGTAGCGACGCCCGCGGCGACCGGCGCAGCACGCCGGCAGGCAACTCCGGTTCGCACCGACCCGGCCAATCTGTTTGGCTCGGACGGATTGGAGGTTCATCCTGACGACCGTCCACCGCCAACCGGCCACCGTCCACTGCTTTCCCATGGGCGTCACCATCCACTACTCGCTTCGCCTCGCCACCCGCTCGTCCGCGGTGGCCGAGCGCACCGTGCGTGAACTCCATGCCGCCGCGACCCGCTTCGCGAAACGCCGCGGGCTCGGCGACGTCGGGCCGGTCATCCCGCTGCCCGAAGCAGGCATGCACTCCAGCCGCTTCGTGTTCGTGCGCCGCCGCGACTACCTCGACTCGATCAACGTCGAACCCGCCGCCGGCTGGTGCTTCACGGTCGACATCGGCGACGGTTGCGAACCGGCGACGTTCGGCCTCGGTCGCTATCCGGCCTTCGTCGCCGACGGTGCGCGCCGCCGCCGCACCGGCTTCGGCGGCGCGTGGACCTTCGGCGCCTTCTGCAAGACGCAGTACGCCAGCCGCGGCGGCCCTGAGCACCTGCTGCGCTGCCACGCGGCCGTGATCGACCTGATCCTGCTCTGGCGGAAGGCCGGCGCGACCGTGACGATCAGCGACGAGGGCGAGTACTGGCCCGGCCGCGATCCGCGCACGCTGCTGCGCCGCACGGAGGCGCTCGATCAGTTCACCGCCGCGCTCGCCGGCGCCGCCAAGGATGCCGCCGAGGCTGCCGGCGCCCCGCCCGTGGTGTCTCCGATCTTCGAGCACCCGCGGTTCGAGCAGCTGGAGGCCGAGGGCGCGGCCAAGCACGGCCATCTCATCGAAGCCCTCCGCCGCGGCCGCCCGTAGGTCGCTGCTTCAGCACGACCCGCTCGACTCCGTTCCCGCAACGGACCACAAAGCCGTCCATTCCCAGCGGGTCGTCCTCCGCCCTCCGTCCTCCGTCGCCCGTCCCCCGCCGTCCGTGCTCCGCCCTCTGTCGTCCGCACACCGTCCACCGGCAACCGCACCCCGTCTACCGACCACCGCCCACCGATGCGCCCCCTCTTCGACCTCGACGCCGCCCTCGCCCACCTCCGCGCCGCGGATCCGAAACTTGATGACGTAATCGGCCGTGCGCGCCATTGCGATCTGGCGCCGCAACCCCTCCGCAGCCTCTTCGACGTGCTCCTGCGCGCCATCGTGTACCAGCAACTCAACGGCAAGGCCGCCGCCTCCATCCTCGCCCGCGTCGAGGCGCTGTTCCCGCAGCGCAAGCCCACGCCCGGAGCGCTGCTCGCCCTGCCCGACGAGCCGCTCCGCGCCGCCGGCCTCTCGCGCAACAAGCTCGCCTCCATCCGCGACCTCGCCGCCAAGACCATCGACGGCACCGTGCCCACGCCCGCCGCCGCCCGAACACTCTCCGACGCCGAGCTCGTCGCGCGACTCACCGCCGTGCGCGGCATCGGCCCGTGGACGGTGCACATGCTGCTCATGTTCAACCTCGGCCGGCCCGACGTGCTGCCCACCGGCGATTTCGGCGTGCGCGAGGGATTCCGGAAGCTCCACCGCAAGCGTCGCCAGCCCACGCCCGCCGAGCTTGAGAAGTATGCCCGCCGCTGGGTGCCGTACCGCTCCGTCGCCGCGTGGTACCTCTGGCGCGTCCACGAAATCGAGCTGCCGCGCTCCTGAGCCGCGTCGCCGCAGCCGAGGGCCGAGTGTCGAAGAACGAAAGCCGCTCCACCGGTGGCACAAACGGAGTCGTTCAGTCGCTCCGGTTTTCCTCGGTCTTCTGGCACTCGTCGCTCGTCCGCTCGACGCTCGCCCGCCTGATCACGCCGGATCATGCAGTTGCCGCAAGTCCGCGAGCGAACCTCCGGCCACTGTTGGTAAAACCGCCGGCATGCGCTCCCCGTGGGTCCGGTCTCCGACCGGACACCTCCGACTCCAGCCGTGGCCGCCGGCTCACGTGTTTCGGCGTCCCGCTAGAGACTGGGCCTGCTCGCGCCCGCCTGATCACGCCTGAGACCGCGCTCCGACCGTCTTGGCCCGGATACCACCTGCGGCGGACGGTTCGACTCTCGCCCCGCAATAACGCCCCACGCGGGCGCCGACCCGGCCCTTCCCTGTCACCATCCGCCCGCCACACTTCAGAACGTCCCCATCCGGGCCGATAGGAAAGCGCTACCACGTGCCCATCACCTGTCGTCCACTTCCCAAGTTCCCGCTCCGGCGCCTGCTTCGGCGCTCTCTCGGGCTCGGCCTCCCGCTGCTCGCGGTGTTGGGGTGGACCGCAGTGTCGCCGGGCCCGGGGACACCCACGCCGGACCCCTCGCTGCTCACCGCGGCCGCAGTCCGCCAAGCAACCGCTTCCCCGAGCCCCATCCCGCCCACGATCCGCCTCCGAGGTGTGGTCACCTTCGCCCATCCGACCGAACCCCTTTTCTTCGTCCGCGACGCCACCGGGCAGGTCGCCGTCAACTGGACGGACACCCACCTCTCCAGCCCTGTTTCCGGTGATGTCGTGACTCTCGAAGGGGTGTTGGAACCCGGCCCCCGCGTCGCCCGCGTCCGGGCGCTCCGCCTCGCAACCGACGGCCGCGCCCCTCTGCCCTTCGCGCCCGAGATCACCTTCGTCCAAGGCCTGAGCAGGGCCATGGAGCATCAGTGGGTGCGGGTTCGGGGACGGCTCGTCCGCAGCGAGTCGATCGACGCGTGGCAACGGCTCACGCTCGCCACCGATGCGGGGGAATTCACCGCGAGCATTCCCACCACCGCAAACCCCGCCTACTCCGTCGGAACGAGTCTGACGATTCGCGGCGCCTGCAATCTCTGGTCCGCCCCGGGCGCGAAGGCGATCAGCGGCTTCTTCCTCTTCTCGCCGTCCCTGGATGAGGTGCGCCCCTCCGCCGACCCGGTCGACCGTGGAGCCGAGCCGCTCACCCGCGTCCGCCAAGTGCGGAGCCTGCGCGCCAACGAGGCCGAGGCCGGACAACCCGTGCGTCTTCGCGGCGTGGTGACCTTCACCCACCCCGACCGCAGGATGTTCTACCTGGCCGACGATACCGGTGGAACCCTCGTTTGGTCGGAGCGTGAGGACACGGTGCTGCCCGCCGTGGGCGACTCCGTCGCGGTGCAAGGGGTTTCGAGTTTCGACGACCCGTCCCCCGCCATCCGCGCCGACCACCTCGAGACCCTCGGGCGAGGAGCGCTGCCGCCTCCCCGGCCGATCAGCCTGGGAGACGCGCTCACGGGAACGGAGGACGGCCAATGGGTCGAGATGCGCGGGCACCTCCGCCAAGTCGATTCGCTCGGCACCTGGCTGCGGCTCTTCCTCACCACCGCGGTGGGCGAGATCACCGTCAGCATCCCGGAGACCGCCGCTGTCGAGGCGAAGGTCGGCTCGGTTGTGGTCGTGCGCGGCGTGTGCCAATCCTGGAAGAACGAGTACAACCGCATCGGCGGTTTCTTCCTGTTCGCCCCCTCCGCCGCGGAGCTGACGGTGGCCGAGGCGCCGCCGGCCGATGCCTTCGCCGTGCCCGAGGAGTCCATCGCCAACCTCGCGCTCTACCGGCCCGAGACGCTGGAGATGCAACAGGTCAGGGTGCGCGGCACCGTGCTGCACCATCGCGCCGGGCACTACGTGGTGGTGCAGAACGACTCCGGCCGGGTGCGCGCCTTCAGCCAAGCGCCGGAGCCGCTCCTGCCGGGCGACCAGGTCGAGGTCGCCGGCATGCCCGGGCGGCTGGGCCACCGGAACGTGTTGCGGGGCGCAGTCTACCGCCGGCTCGCCACCGGTGCGGCGCCCACCCCTTCCGCCCTACCAGCCGCCCCCAAGATCGACGCCACCATGGAAGATCGGCTCGTGTCGTGGCAGGGCCGGTTGACGGGTGTCACCACTCATCCGGGCGAAACCCGCCTGTTGCTCGAATCCGGGGGGGCGGTCGTGGCAGCGATCTTGCCCGGAGATCTGCCACCCGCCGGCGCACACGAGTTGCGCCTCGGCTCCGAGCTGCTCGTGACGGGCCTTTACTGCCTCACCTACGACGAAACGGAGGAGCCTGCGGCGTTCTCGCTCCAGCTGAGATCACCAGCAGACCTCGTCCTCCGCCAACGAGCGCCGTGGTGGACAACCCGCCGCGCGCTATCCGCCCTGGGGGCGATCGGCTTCTGCCTCGTGCTCGGCCTCGCTTGGGTGGCGGTGCTCCGCCGGCAGGTCCGCCGCCAGACCGACATCATCCGGCAGCAGATGGACAAGGCGGCGGCGTTGAGCGCCCGGCACCACGAGATCGTCGAGAACGCGAGCGACCTCATCTTCTCGACCGATCTCGCCGGCCGCCTCACCTCCTTCAACCCCGCCGGGGAACGGCTGACCGGCCTCGCGCCCGCCGCGGCCCTGCAACTCGGGCTCGGCGACCTGCTCGTCGCCGACGATACGACCACAGTCCCGACGTTTCTCGCCCAAGCCGGGCTCCCCGCGCAGGCCCCCTCCGCCACTTTCGAGACCCGCCTGCGCACCCGGGACGACCACGCGATCTGGGTGGAAATCAGCTCCCGCCCGATCCGCGAGGCCGGCCGGGTGTCCGGGCTCTTCGGCATCGCCCGCGACATCACTGCCCGCAAGCAGATGGAGGAGCTCAACCGGCAGATGCAGAAGGCCGAGAGCCTCAGCCGGATGGCGGCGGCCATCGCCCATCACTTCAACAACCAGATCCAGGCTGTGCTCATGGGGCTGGAGATGGTGCGCCTGGAGATTCCGCACAGCCCGGCCTCCCACGAAATCCTCGCGGCCTCGGAGCGTTCAGCCCGCCAAGCGGCCGAGATCGGCGCGTTGATGCTCACCTACCTCGGCCAGGCCGCGGGCGAACGAACCGCGGTGGATCTGGCTGCGCACTGCGGCACCGGCCTCCAACGCTGGCGCACCCAACCACGGCCGCCCGTGGAGCTCGTCGAGACACTGCCCCCCTCCGGCCCCGTCGTCCGCGCCAACGCCGACCAGTTGCTGCAGGTGCTGTTCTGCCTGCTCGCCAACGCGGCGGAGGCCGTCGCCCCCCAAGGAGGCCGGATCCGCGTCAGGCTCACCACGGTCGGCGCCGGCGCGCTCCCGGTCACCCATCGTTTCCCCATCGATTTCGAGCCGCGCCCCGAGCCCTACGCGTGTCTGACCGTCGAGGACAACGGCAGCGGCATCACCGAGCAGGACCTCGGCAAGATCTTCGACCCGTTCTTCACCACGAAATTCCACGGGCGCGGCACGGGACTGGCGATTGTGCTCGGCATCGTGCGCGCCCACGACGGCGCCGTGGTGGTCGCCAGCCAGCCCGGCCGTGGCAGCACCTTCCACGTCTTCCTCCCTCTGGCGCCCACCCCCTCGGCTTGAGGGCGTTCCCGGGGCGACCGGGGCCGGCCTTCGTCGCCAATCGGTGGCGATCCCCGCGCACTCCGTCCCCCGCAGCCCCGGGGCAACGCGTACGAGCCCCCGCCGGCGCAGTCGGTGGTTGACCGCCCATCGGCCCGCTTCGCACAATCCGGCCCTTGTTTTTCACCGCGTGAAACCCGTCGCTCCGCCTCCCGCCCATGTCGCCATCATCATGGATGGCAACGGCCGTTGGGCCAAGCAACGCGGCCTGCCACGCATCGAGGGCCATCGCCGCGGCGTCGAGACCGTGCGCAAGATCGTCGAGGCCGCGTCGCAGAGCGGCGTGCACTACCTCACGCTCTACGCCTTCTCCGCCGAGAACTGGAAACGCCCCGCCGCCGAGGTGAACGCGCTGATGCTCCTGCTCCAGCGTTTCCTGCGCAGCGAAACCAAGGAGCTCGTCGCGAAGAAGATCCGGCTCCACACCATCGGCCGCACCCACGAGCTGCCCGACGCCGTCCGCACCGAGCTCGACCGCGCGCTGAAGGCCACGGCCCATTTCACCGAGTGGCATCTCATCCTCGCGCTCAACTACGGCTCGCGCACCGAGGTGGTCGATGCCGCCGCCGCCTACGCCCGCGAGGTCGCCGCCGGCCGCGAGGATCCCGCGCAGTGCTCGTACGAGAAGCTCGCCCGCCACCTCTACACCGCGGGTATCCCCGACCCGGATCTAGTCATCCGCACCTCCGGCGAGTCGCGCATCAGCAACTTCCTGCTGCTCCAGGCCGCCTACGCCGAGCTGCTCTTCACGCCCACGCTCTGGCCCGATTTCGACGGCGACCAGTTCCGCGCCGCTCTCGCCGATTTCGCCGGCCGCGAACGTCGGTTCGGAGCCACCAGCGAACAGGTCCGGCCCCCCGGCTGATTTCCGCCAACCGCCCCCGCCCGTGCTCAAGCGCGCCATCTCCACCCTCGTCCTCTGGGCCACGCTGATCACCCTGCTGCGCTACTTCGGTCGCCCGGCCGCGGTGCTCTTCACCACCGTGCTCGCCGTGCTCACCCAGCACGAGCTCTACGGCATGCTCACGCGCATGGGCCACCGGCCGTTCCACCGCTTCGGCCTGCTCATCGGCACGGCCATGCTGCTCGTCCCCTACGCGGTGCGCACGCTCGCGCCGCAGTACTTCATCACCGGCCCGGGCATGACCGCCTCGCTCATGGCGTTGGCGGTCGTCCTCTGCTGCGTGCGCCTGCTCTCGATGCGCGATCCCGGCAAGCGCTTCGACACCCTCGCCGCCACGCTCTTCGGCATCGCGTACGTGCCGTTCATGTTCCAGTTCGTCATCGAGATCTTCTTCCTCCGCACCGATGCCAACCAGGGACTCATGCTCGTGATCTGGCTGATCGCGGTCTCGAAGTTCTGCGACGCCGGCGCCCTCCTCGTCGGCACCGCCATCGGCCGCCACAAGATGTCGCCCACCATCAGCCCGAAGAAGAGCTGGGAGGGTCTGGTCGGCGGCGTGATCATCGCCTCCGGCGTGGGCACCGGTCTCGTCGCCTATTTCCAGCCCCGCGGCCTGTATCCGGAAAACTTCACGCTGCTCTGGAGCGCCCTCGCCGCCATCCCGATCGCGCTCATCGCCGTCGTCTCCGACCTCGTCGAGTCGATCATCAAGCGCCGCGCCGACATCAAGGACTCCGGCGCCACCGTGCCCGGCATCGGTGGCGCCTTCGACCTGACCGACAGCGTGATCCTCACCGCACCCGCGGCCTACATCCTCTTCGCGTACCTGCTGCGCCTCTGAGCGGCGCGCACGCCACCATGCCGGCCCGCAAACGCATCGTCCTCCTCGGCGCCACCGGCTCCATCGGCGAGAACGCCCTGCGCGTGATCGCCGCCCACCCCGAGCGCCTCGAGCTCGTCGGCATCGGCGCGCGCGCCAGCACCACCAAGCTCGCCGGCATCGCGCGGCGTTTCGGCGTGCGCCATGTCGCGCTCACCTGCCCCGACGCCGCCTCCGCCGCGCGCCGCGACAACCACTTCCCGGCCGGCACCACGTTGCACGCCGGTCCCGAGGCGCTCACCACGCTCGCCACATTGCCCGAGGCGGACCTCGTCCTCGTCGCCGTCGTCGGCACCACCGCGCTGCAACCCACGCTCGCCGCCATCGCCGCCGGCAAGGACATCGCGCTGGCCTCGAAGGAAATCCTCGTGATGGCGGGCAAGTTCGTCATGGCCGCCGCCCGCGAGCGCGGCGTGCGCCTCCTGCCGGTCGACAGCGAGCACAACGCCCTCTTCCAGTGCCTCGGCACCGAGCCGCCACGCGCCATC
>JAEXPL010000393.1 GCA_023446865.1 Verrucomicrobiota bacterium
GATGGCGAGCGGTCCTGCATTGTCGTCGTCCAGATCCGCACCGCCGCCCGCGGCGTGGTCCCCATGGGCCTGGTCGTCGATG
Organism: Verrucomicrobiota bacterium; assembly: GCA_023446865.1. GTDB lineage: Bacteria > Verrucomicrobiota > Verrucomicrobiia > Opitutales > Opitutaceae > CAJCBL01. The sequence continues at coordinate 83 of JAEXPL010000393.1, forward strand.
CGGTCGAGGAGGTGCTGACCATCGCCGCCGGCGATATCGAGCCCCCGCCCGAATTCGGCTGTGCGGTCGACATCGCCTTTCTGCGCGGCCTCGCCCGCGTGCGCGGCGAAGTGAAGGCCCTGCTCGACATCAACCACGTGCTCACCGGCGAGCAGCTCGACGCCGCCACCTCGGTCGCAGCCGCCTGAGCCCAACCACCCACAGTACAGGCATTTTCTTCCACCCATTTACTCCCTCTCCATGAAAACTCGCACCATCGGTCAACGCGTCTCCATCCTCGTTTCACTGCTCTGCCTCGCCTTGATCGGAGTCGGCATCTTCGCCGTCAATCGGTTCATTGTCCTCAATCGCATCAGCGATTCCATCACCGGAGATGCCATCCCGGGCATGGCACAAATGGGCAAGGTTAACTCCGTCCAAGCGGAGTCGGCAATCCGTGTCGCTCGCTACATGCAGGCCACCACGGCCGAAGCTCGGCAAAAGATCAAAAGCGAGATCGCCGCCCTCAGCGCAACCAACAGCGAGGCGATGAAAAAGTACGAGTCGACCATCATGCTCGACGAGGACCGGCGGCTCTTCGCCCGTCTGCTCGAGACCCGGAGAGTGAACACCGAGGCGCGCAACCGACTGTTCGAGCTGGTTGAGAAGGACCCTGCTGCGGCCGAAGCCTATAACCAATCGACAGCCATCCCGGCCTACACCGCCTACTCCGATGCCGGCACAGCCCTCCTGGAGTTCAACGCCAAACGCGGCGATGAACTCGGGCTGGAGATCGATGCGGCGGTAACCTCCTCCATCTGGCTGCTCACGATCACGAGTATCGCCGTCCTGGTTGCCGCCATCGCCCTCTCCATCCTCAACATCCGCGCCATCGTGAAGGTCCTCTCCGCTGTCGCCGACTCGCTCCAGGCCGGCGCACTCCAGACCACCGCCGCCGCCGGCCAAGTCTCCTCCGCCAGCCAACAGCTCGCCGAGGGCTCCACCGAGCAGGCTGCCTCGCTCGAGGAAACCAGCGCCTCGCTCGAGGAGATCTCCAGCATGACCAAGCGCAACGCCGAGAACGCCCAGCGCGCCAAGGACCTCGCCGGCTCCGCCCGCCAGGCCGCCGACACCGGCGTGGCCGACATGAACGCGATGAAGACCGCCATGAGCGACATCAAGTCCTCCAGCGACGACATCGCCAAGATCATCAAGACCATCGACGAGATCGCCTTCCAGACCAACATCCTCGCGCTCAACGCCGCCGTCGAGGCCGCCCGCGCCGGGGAGGCCGGCGCCGGTTTCGCCGTCGTCGCCGACGAGGTCCGCAACCTCGCCCAGCGCGCCGCCCAGGCCGCCAAGGAGACCGCCGGCAAGATCGAAGGCGCCATCACCAAGACCGCCCAAGGTGTCCAGATCAGCCAGAAGGTCGGCACCAGCCTCGAGGAGATCGTCACCCGCTCCCGCCAGGTCGACGAACTCGTCGTCGAAATCGCCACCGCCTCGACCGAGCAGAACCAAGGCATCGGCCAAGTCACGCAGGCCGTCTCCCAGATGGATCAGGTCACCCAGAAGAACGCCGCCAACGCCGAGGAGAGCGCCAGCGCCGCCGAGGAACTCAACGCCCAAGCCATCGCCATGCAGGAGAACGTCGGCCAGTTGCTCGCCCTCGCCGGCCGCGCGGAAGCCCAACAGACCGCACCGGCCTCCTCGTATTCAAAGGTCGCGCCCACCAGACACGCCGCGGCGCCCGCGCCGCGCCCCGCACACGCGAAGCACGCCGTGCTCGCCAGCGCGCCGAGTCACCACGATGCCCACTTCGCTGACTTCACCAGCGTGAAGGCTCACTGAGCCCGGCCCGCATTTTCCGAGCGCGGAGCCCTTCAAAGCTCCGCGCGTTATTGTCGATAAGCCTGAAAAGCGCAATTGGAACCGACAGAAGCCAAGAACCCGGCTGGGCCGGGGGATGGCGAGAAGCAACTTGGCCGGGGGGCGTGCGCGCTGTCAGCGCTGAAGTGGCGCCGCCCCCGGATGCAAGCGATACACCGTCGTTTCCTCGGAGCTGACCGAGGTGGACCGCGTTGCCCTCAACGCGGTCGTGCGTGCGAGCAACCGGGGACGGCTTCAGTCCACGAACGATCACTAGTCTGCCGTGGGCCGCGTCCTCGCCCCGCTTGAGGGCAAGCGGGGCCACCCGCAGGCGTCGGCCTATTTTGCGAGGTTCAATAGAAAAGGCGGCAACTGGTCCGCGCCGGTGCCCGGCACCCGGCACCCGGCGCCGCGATCGCAGTGCGCCGACACCCCTCCGGCACCAGCCCTCCGGGTGATTTTCCCTACACGCTCCTTCGCGAAATCCGACACCCGCTCGATGTTTTCACGCTAACCAAGAGGTGTGGTGATCCGATGACCTTGGCACACGGCACCCGCCCAATGCCTCCGTCCCAACCATCGCACTCGGCCACCGCAGTTCGTCCCTTGCCGCTCCCCCGCAATGCGACAGCCGCATCGATGCCTCGACCTCGCGCGTTCCGTTACGCCTTCGCTGCGAACTGAGGCCCGGAGCCGGCCTCGCCGGCCCTCCGCCCGCTCCCTCCATCATTCTCTCCAGACACACCCATGAAGACTCTCACGATTGGAAAACGCATCGCGATCATCGTCGCGCTGCTCAGCACCGCCCTGGCCGGAGTCGGCCTGTTCGCCATCGTCCAACTCGGGCATGTCGGCGACACGTCGTCCCAGATTGCCGACGATGTGCTGCCCGGTGTCACCCTGATGGGCCGGACCAACCTTCGGCTGGCCGAGAGCCAATTGCGACTCATCCAAATCCTGCGCGCCACCACCGCAGAGGAACGGCAGCGGCTGAAGGGTGAACTCGAGGCCCTCAGTGCCGCCAACAGCGAGGACTACCAGAAATACGAGTCGACCATCGTTCTGCCCGAAGACCGGCAGCTCTTTGCCGAGCTCGCGGCCGCTCGCAAAACGAATGGCGAAACCCGCAAACGCCTACTCGCGCTCGCGGAGACCGACCCCACGGCCGCGGCCGCGCTCCTCGACTCGGCCAGTTTCCCCGCCTACAACGCCTATTCCAAGGCGGGCGATGCCTTGCTGAAATTCAACGCCGACCGCGGCGAAGTCCTCGGTCACCAGATCCTCAACGACGTGAAGATGGCCGATCGTTGGATCCTGATCACGACGCTTCTCGCCCTCGCGGCCGGAGTGGCGCTCGCCCTGCTGAACCTGCGCGCCATCACCAAAGCCCTCGCCTCCGTCGCCGACTCGCTCCAGGCCGGCGCGCTCCAGACCACCGCCGCCGCCGGCCAGGTCTCCTCCGCCAGCCAGTCGCTCGCCGAGGGTTCCACCGAGCAGGCCGCCTCCCTTGAGGAAACCAGCGCCTCGCTCGAGGAGATCTCCAGCATGGCCAAGCGCAACGCCGAGAGCGCCGGCCACATCCACGAAATGATGACACAGGAGGCCCAGACGAACTTCCAACTCGTCACTGAGCGCATGACCGCAATGCAGAAGACCGTCACCGAGGCCAGCCAGGCCAGCCAGGAGACGGCCAAGATCATCAAGACCATCGACGAGATCGCCTTCCAGACCAACATCCTCGCGCTCAACGCCGCAGTCGAGGCCGCCCGCGCCGGCGAGAGCGGCGCCGGGTTCGCCGTCGTGGCCGACGAGGTGCGCAACCTCGCCCAACGCAGCGCCCAGGCGGCCCGCGAGACCCAGGAGTTGATCGAACGCTCGGCGACCAAGACCAGCGACACCCTCTCCCTCTACGGCCAGGTCTCGCAGTTGCTGGCGAAGAACGGCGAGATCGCCCAGAAGGTGTCGACTGCGGTCGCCGAGGTCGCCACCGCGTCCCGCGAACAAAACCAGGGCATTGGCCAAGTGACGCAGGCCGTCGCCCAGATGGATCAGGTCACGCAGAAGAACGCCGCCAACGCCGAGGAAAGCGCCAGCGCCGCCGAAGAACTCAACGCCCAGGCCATCTCCCTGCAGGAAAATGTCGGCCAGTTGCTCGCCCTCGCAGGGCGCACCGCAGCCGGGGCCGCCACCGCCCCGCACTCATCCGCTGCGGCGCGGTTCACGTCCCCCGCCCACGCCGCCCTGCCCAAGTCCACTCCGGCCCACGCCAAACAGGCCGTAGTCGCCCCCGGAGCAGGACCGCATGACAAACACTTTGCCGAGTTCGTAGCGGCGCAGCACCGCTGAGGCGGCAGCGGCGGGTCATTGCCGACCACGCGCACCGCGCCGCAGCATCGCGAAAGCGGCCAAGGCTCTCGTCCGGGATCGAACAGGCCCCCACCGCGCCCGGTGCGGGCCTCGCGGGAGGGGCACCCACACCTGCAAATTCACACCTGCGTGTGGAATCGTAATGGCATTCTCAGGAAGGAACACTAACGTGCGAAAACTCCCTCTCCCGCCCCTGCTCGCTCTCGCGATGTCCGCCGCCCTCAAATCCGCCCACTTCTGGCTCGGCCGCCCACTCCCCGCAGAAGTCCGCGATCCCCTTCTCGGGCTTTGCCTCTGTCTCTCGGCGCTCGGTAGCTTGGTCATCCTGAGCATCGGCTTCCGCCAGTACCAGGCCGCCTTCTGGTCGATGCCGTTCTGCTGGCTGCACGGGCTGCAACTGCTCGCCACCATCGTCGCCGCGCTCTGGCGCCGCGGCCCGCTGGCCTTCCGCGGCACCGTGCTCGTGACTTTCGGGCACCTCGTGGTGCTCGGTGTCTTCGCCATACGGGGTGTCTCGCCCAATTCTGCGCTTTTCCTCACCCTCGCCACCCTCTTCGCCGGCCTCTTCTTCGGGCTGCGGGCACTGCTCCTCTCCTACACCGCGGGCCTGTGCTGGTACGCGCTCGCCTACCTCGGCTGGTACGCCGGTTGGCTCCCCCTGGTATCGGGCAAGGCCGCTGAAGGCGCCCCCACCGCCAGCTACTGGTTTGAGAACGCCATCGGGTTCACCCTCAGCTGCAGCCTCATCGTCATCGTCGTCGGTTTCCTGATCCACCACCTCATCCTGCACCACGAACACGCGTCCGAGACCACTACCGCCCTCGCGCGTGAGCAGCAACTGCGCGCCGACGCGGAACTCTTGCGCCTGCGCGCGGAGAACGCCGCCCAAGCCTCACTGCGCCAGAGCGAGCTGGAGATGCGCAGCCTGTTCCAATCCGCCCCGGTTGGCATCGCCATGGTCGAGGGCCGGGTCATTCGCCGCATCAACGAACGCTACACCGAGCTCTTCGGCTTCACCGCGGAGGATGTGGTCGGCCAAAGCGCGCGCCTGCTCTACCCCGACGACGCCACGTACGAGCAGGCCGGACCAATCCTCTACGGTCGCACCGAACGCAACACCCCGACCCGGCTGGAGACGAAGCACCGCCGCAAGGATGGCACCTTCATCGATGTCCTGATCAAGAGCGCGCCGATCGATCCGACCAATCCCGAAGGCGCTCGCGCCGTGATGATCATGGACATCACCGCGACCAAGCAGGCCGAGACGCTCGTCCGCCGCAGCGAGGCCCGCCTGCGCGAGACCCTCGACCACACCAGCGATGTGATCTTCACCGTGCGGGTCGAGCCCGACGGCCGTTTCGTCTACGACGACATCAACCGTGCGGCCGAGGGTCTGGGCCTCTGCGTCGCGGATTTCCGGATCGGGACGAAGCTCCCCACAGACCTCTTTCCGCCGCACGAGGCGGAGAAACTCGTCGACCAATACCGGGAGTGCGTGGCGGCGCGCCGCATGATCGAGGTCGAGCAGCACCTGCTCACTCCGCTCGGCCTCCGGACCTTTTCCACCAAACTGGTCCCCGTGTTCGCGACGGACGGTGGCGCCATCGTGCGCCTGGTCGGCTTCGCCCGCGACGTCACCGAACAAATCCGGGCCACGCAGGCGTTGCGCGAGAGCGAGCAACGGCTCCAGTGCCTCCTCTCGAACTCCAACGACCTCTTCATCGTCATCGACGCCGCCGGCATCTTCCGCTCCATCCACGGTCAGGTGGAGGCGATGCTCGGCTTCTCGGCCGCCGAACTCCTCGGCCGCAATGGTCTCGACTGGATCCACCCCGAGGATCGCGACCGAGCCGCCGAGAACCTCGCCCGCTCCGTCGCCGCCCCCGGCTGCACCCTGAGGATCGACTACCGCCACCGCCGCAAGGACGGCACGTGGATCCACGTCGAGACGGTCGGCACCAACTGGCTGCACGATCCGGCCATCAACGGCATCGTCCTCAACTGCCGCGATGTCACCGATCGCCTGCGCGCGGAGGAATCGCTGCGGCGCAGCGAGGCCCAGCTCGAAGCCGCGCAGGAACATGCCCGGATCGGCAGCTGGGATCTGGACTGGGCCGAGGGCCGGGGCACCTGGTCGCGGGAAGTCTTCCGCCTGTTCAACCTGCCGATCGCGCCCCTGCCCCCGCCCTTCGCCGAGTTTCTCGAACTGGTCGACCCCCGCGACTGCGCCGGGCTCCAGGAGCTTTTCGCTCGCAGTGCCCAGATCGGGGCGGACACCCAGCACCAATTCCGTACCAATCCCGCTCGCGGCACCTCCCGCACCTTCGAGATCCGGATCCGTCTCGAGGGCAGCGCCCCCACTGGCCGCACTCGCCTGCTCGGCACCGTTCAGGACATCACCGAGCGCGAAGCCGCCGCGACCGCCTTGCGGCTCAGCGAAGCCCGTCTGGAAGCCGCGCAGGAACAAGCCCGCATCGGTAGCTGGACTCTGGATATAGCCGCCAATACCGGCTACTGGTCCAAGGAGATGTTCCGGCTCTTCGACCTCGAGCCGGCGGAGACATCCCCCTCGTTCCCGGAGTTCCTCCAACGCACGCATCCCGACGACCACGCGCGCATCGAACGCTCCATCCGCTTCGTGCTCGAATCCGGTCGACCCGATTCGGCGGTCTACCGGACCAATCCCGCGTGCGGCCCCCTCCGTTACCTCGAGTCCCGCGTCCAGCCGACCGTCGACGATGACGGCAAGGTTCGGCACCTCTCGGGCACCCTGCAGGACATCACCGAGCGGGTGGCCGCCGAGGAGGCCCTGCGGGAGAAGGAGCGCCGCTGGTCCACTCTCGTGGGCAACCTGCCCGGCGTCGCCTACCGCTGTGCCAACGACCCGCAGTGGAGCGTCGAATTCATCAGCGCCGGCTGCCGCGACCTCCTCGGGGTTGCCCCGGAGGACTACGCCGGCACCCCGCGCTCCTTGCTCCAGGAGATCATCCCACCGGAGCTCCGCGATCCCATCTGGCACGAGGTGCAACACTGCCTCGCCGCCCGAACGCCGTACCGGCTCAACTACCGGGTCGCCACCCGCACCGACCGCGAGGTCTGGGTCGCCGAGCAGGGCCAGGGGATCTTCGATGCCAGCGGACAGCTGCTCGCCCTCGAAGGCGTCATCATCGATGTCACTGAGCTCAAGCGCACCGAGCAGGCGTTGCGCGAAAGCGAGTCGGAATACCGCGGCATCTTCGAGACCGCCCTCGAGGGTATTTTCCGCAGCACGCCCGAGGGGCGGCTGCTCGCCGTCAATCCCGCCATGGCCCGCATGCACGGCTACGCCACGCCCGAGGAGATGGTCGCGAGCATCACCGACCTGGCCGTCCAGATCTACGCCGACCCGCAGGACCGCGCCCGCATCCTCGCGTCCCTCGCCCGCACCGGCTGGGTGCACAACTTCGAGTACCAGGCCCGGCGCAAGGACGGCCAGTTGATCTGGGTCCTCCTGAGTGGCCGCACCGTCACCGACTCCTCCGGAAATCTCCTCTACTACCAAGGCACCTGCCTCGACATCACCGAGCACAAGCACATGGCCGAGCTGCAGGCCGCCAAGGCCCAGGCCGAGATCGCCAACCGCGCCAAGAGCGTGTTCCTCGCCAACATGTCGCACGAGATCCGCACGCCGATGAACGCCATCCTCGGCTTCGCCCAGCTCATGCTCCGCGACTCGGCGATCACCCCCGAGCAGCGCGCCAACCTCGAGACCATCGACCGCAACGGCGAATACCTCCTCGCCCTCCTCAACGACGTGCTTGAGCTCTCCAAGATCGAGGCCCGCCGCGCCACCCTCAAACTCGCCCCCTGCGACCTCCGCCAGCTCGTCGCCAACGTGCGCTCCACGTTTGCCGCCCGCATCGCCGCCAAGGGCCTCGCCTTCGCCGCCGAGATCGCCCCCGATCTGCCCGCCGCCGTCCTCGCCGACGAGGGCAAGATCCGCCAGATCCTCGTCAATCTCCTCGGCAACGCCGTGAAATTCACCGAGACCGGCACCATCACGCTGCGCCTGCGCGCTCTGCCGCAGGACCGCGAGCACTGGCTGGTCCAGGCCGAGATCGAGGACACCGGCCCCGGCATCGCGCCGCACGAGCTCGACCGGCTCTTCCAGCAGTTCGAACAAACCGCCACCGGCCGCCGCGCCGGTTCGGGCACCGGCCTCGGCCTCGCCATCAGCCGCGAGTTCGCCCGCATGATGGAGGGCGACATCGCCGTCCGCAGCGCCGAGGGCCGCGGCAGCGTCTTCACCGTCACCCTCCGCCTCGGCGCCGTCGCCGGCGAGCCCGCTCGCCCCCGCGCCGCCGCCCCACCCCACGTGCTCCGCCTCGCCCCCGGCCAACCGCCCTGCTCGCTGCTCGTCGTCGACGACCAGGAGGACAGTCGCCGCCTCCTCCTTTCGCTCCTCCGCTCGGTCGGTTTCGCGGTCGAGACCGCCTCCAACGGCGTCGAGGCTGTCTCCGCCTTCTCCCGCCTCCGCCCCCGCGCCATCCTCATGGACCTCCGCATGCCCTTAATGGACGGTGCCGAGGCCACCCGCCGTATCCGCACCATGGACGGAGGGAACGACGTCCGCATCCTCGGCCTCTCCGCCAGCGTCATCCAGGAGCTGCGCGACCCGATGGAGGGCGTCGACGATTTCCTCGGCAAACCCTTCCGCGACGACGAGCTCCTCGAACGCCTCCGCCGCCTCCTCGGCGTGCGCTTCGAAGGCGAGGCGCTCGCGAAGCCCGCGGCGCCCCCCAGCGCCGCCGCGTTGCCCGCCCGCTTCGTCGACCCACTGCGCCAAGCCGTCGCCGCTGCGGACCTCGACGCCGTTCTCACCCTCCTCGACGATCTCGCGGCGGAATCGCCGGAACTCGCCGCCGAGCTCCGCGCCCTGGCCGACCGTTTCGATTGGGATCGGATCGCCGCCCTCCTGCCACCTCCTGCCTGATCTCCATCTCCGTCATGACCAACGGCGACAGCTCCGCTCCCGCCACGATCCTCGTGGTCGACGACACGCCCGCCAACCTGCGGCTGTTGACCACCATGCTCCGCGACGGCGGCTACAAGGTCCGCCCCGTCTCCGGCGGCGAGATGGCCCTGCGCGCCGTCGAGGCCAAGGCGCCCGACCTCGTGCTCCTCGACGTCAACATGCCCGGGATGGACGGCTACGAGGTCTGCCGCCGCCTCAAGGCCGACCCGCGCTGGAGCGACATCCCCGTGCTCTTCATCAGCGCCCTCACCGACACGGCCGACAAGGTCCGCGCCTTCCAGGCCGGCGGCGTCGACTACGTCGGCAAGCCCTTCCAGTTCGAGGAGGTCGATGCCCGCGTCCGCACCCACCTCGAGCTGCGCCGCAAGTCCCTCGCCCTGGCGGAAAGCCTCTCCCGTCTCCAGGAGATGGAGCAGATGCGCGATACCCTCACGCACATGATCGCGCACGACATGCGCTCGCCGCTGCTCGCCCTCCAGATCTCCGTCCAGCTCCTCGCCGACGCGGTCGCCGCCACCGATGCCGACGCCGCCACCCTCGCCACCACCGCCCGGCGCGGTGCCGCCCAGGTCGTCGAGATGGTGTCCCAGATGCTCGACGTCAGCCGGCTCGAGGCGGGCAAGATGGAGCTGCAGCGCACACCCACCGACCTCGCGGCCCTCGCCCGCGACGCGATCGCCACCCTGCAGCCTCTCGCGGGAGGGCGGGTGCTAGAACTCGACGCCCTGCCAACGCCCGCCGCAGCGATCGATGCCAACCTCGTGCGCCGCGTGCTCCTGAATCTCGTCGGCAATGCGATCAAGTTCACGACCCCGCCCAGCCGTATCCAGGTCGTCCTCCGCGCACGCGACGGCAGCATCCGCATCGCCGTGACCGACGAGGGGCCCGGCATCCCTCCCGAGGATCGGGCGAGAATCTTCGAGAAGTTCGGCCAGACCACCGACGGGGCCCGAAAAGGCGGCTCCGGGCTCGGCCTCACCTTCTGCCGTATGGCCGTCGAGGCCCACGGCGGCGCGATCGGAGTCGAAAGCGAACTCGGCCGCGGCAGTACCTTCTGGTTCACCCTGCCGCTCGCCGGCACACAAGCGGCATAGGCGCCGGTCGAGCCGGAGAGCACGGCCACCGGTCCAGCGCGCACCGCTCGCCCCAATCGGGCTCGGGGGCATTCTTCCCATTCGACCCGGAGGTCCCATTCGACCTATTCCATCCCTCCGTGCCGCCCGCCTCACCAACCGCGAAGCCCACTCTCCACCCGCGCAACCGCCACCGCGGGCGCTACGACTTCGCTGTGCTGGCCGCTCGCGCGCCGGAACTCGTCCGCTTTCTTCGCCCCAGCCCGCATGGCGACGCGACGATCGACTACGCCGATCCCGCCGCCGTCCTCGCGCTCAACCGCGCCCTCCTCCTTGCGTACTACGGTCTCGACGACTGGTTCCTGCCGCCCGGCTACCTCTGCCCGCCGATCCCCGGCCGCGTCGACTACCTCCACCACGCCGCTGATCTCCTCGCCTCGTGCAACCGCGGCACGATCCCGCGCGGCGCCACCGTCACCGCGCTCGACCTCGGCACCGGCGCCAACCTCGTCTACCCGATCCTCGGCCGTGCCGAGTACGGCTGGCGCTTCGTCGCCTCCGACCTCGATCCCGCCGCCCTGCACAACGCGGAGAAACTCGTCGCCGCCAACCGCACCCTCGCCGGCGCCGTCGAGCTGCGTCACCAACCTTCACCCACCGCGATCCTCCGCGGCATCATCCGCTCCGGCGAGCAGTTCGCCCTCACCCTCTGCAACCCGCCCTTCCACGCCTCCGCCGCCGCGGCCGCCGCCGGCACGGCGCGCAAAACCCGCAACCTCCGCACCGCCCGCGCCGGTCGCGCCCCGCTCAACTTCGGCGGCCGTCCCGCCGAACTCTGGTGCCCGGGCGGCGAAGTCGCGTTCATCTCGCGCCTGATCGCGGAAAGCGTCGAGTTCCGCTCGCAGGTGCGCTGGTTCACGACGCTCGTTTCCTCTCGCGACTCGCTCCCGCGCCTGCGCCGCGCCCTCGCCGCGGTGCAGCCCGCCGAGGTCCGTACGATCGACATGGCCCAGGGCCAGAAACGCAGCCGCCTCCTCGCCTGGACCTTCGCCCCGTTTTAGCCGGCCGCACCGGGGCCGGCCCAATCTTTTCCGTGCTCTCCGTGTTCTCCCGCCCCATCTCAGCGCCCTCCGTGTCCAACTGCTTCGGATAGGTTTGATTCTCACTCTGCTCGGTCCGACTTCGTTTCCTTCGTTACCTTCTGTCGTCCGTCGCCTTGAGCCTCCGCCCCTCTTCCCATTCGACCCATCCGTCCCGTCGGCCCTAACCTCCACTCCGCCATGCCCGCCGCGACCTTCCCCACCGCCATCGGCGACTGCACCCTTTCCTGGGATACCGCCGGCCTCACCGGCTTCGCCTTTCCGGCAAACCCGCGTTTTCCAGCCAACGCTTCCGAATGTGGCGCTGCTCGCCAGAGCAGCGATCCGTCCTCCGTCGTCTGTCCTCCGGAGATCGCCGCCCTGATCGCCCGCGTGCAGCGCCACCTCGCCGGCGACCTGCAGGACTTCGCCGATCTCACCTACGACTGGTCGCGCGTCACCGCTTTTCAAAGCCGCGTCCTCCGCGCCCTGCTCAAGGTCGGCCCCGGCCGCACCGCCACCTACGGCGATCTCGCCCGCGCCATCGGCGCCAAGCCCGGTGCCGCCCGCGCGATCGGCGGCGCTGTGGGCGCCAACCCCTGGCCTCTTCTCGTCCCCTGCCACCGCATCCTCGGTGCCGGCGGCAAGCTCACCGGCTACTCCGCCCCCGGCGGCGCGCGCACCAAGGCGAAGCTCCTCGCCCTCGAAGGCGTGGGGTTGCCCGATACCTGAGCCCCCACCGGCGCCGTTCATCCCTCCCCCGCTCCGCTCGTCGCAGCCGAGTTGCCCTGCAAACACGACTCCCCCAACGTCGCGCCCATCCCTTTCATCATGCGCCTCCTTCCCCGCCTGTTCCTGCTCGCCCTCGCGCCCCTCGCGACCTTCGCCGCCGCGGCCGACCTTCCGCCCATCCCGCCGCCGCTCAAGGCCCCCGGCGACCAGACCGCCTTCCGCCGTCTCGTCCTCGACAATGGCCTGCGCGTCCTCCTCTGCTCCAACCCCAAGCTCAACCTCTCCTCCGTCGCCCTCGCCGTCGACGCCGGCAGTTTCGACAACCCCAACACCCGCCCCGGTCTCGCCCACTACCTCGAGCACCTCGTCTTCCTCGGCACCGACCGCTTCCCCGACCCGGGCGAGTTCGACAAATACATCCAGGCCAACGGCGGCTCCAACAACGCCTACACCGCCAGCGACCACACCAACTACCACCTCGAGATCTCCCACGCCGCCTTCGAGGGCGCCCTCGAGCGCCTCTCCCGCTTCTTCATCGCCCCGCGCTTCGACGCCGATTTCTGCGATCGCGAGATCACCGCCATCCAGAACGAGTACGAACGCCACCGCGACAACGACTTCGCCCGCCTCGAGTTCATCGCCAACGGCCTCTACGCCCCCGGCACCCCCGACGCCCGTTTCTCCATCGGCAACCGCGCCACCCTCGCCGGCACCCCGCGCGAGGAGGTCATCGCCTTCTACCAGTCCCGCTACAGCGCCGACCACATGGCGCTAGCCCTCTGCAGCCCCGCCGGCCTCGACCAGCTCGAGTCCCTCGCGCGCCGCCATTTCGCCGAGATCCCGCGCCGCCCCGTCGCGCCGCACCACGTCGCCGGCACCGCCTTCCTCCCGCGCCGCGAGGCCCTGCGCACCGCCGAGATCGTCTCCGCCAAGGAAAACCCGCGCCTCGTCCTCCAGTTCCCCGTCGGCCCCACCCGCGCCGACTTCGCGGCCAAACCAGCCGAACTCGTCACCAGTCTCCTCTCCACCGGCGGCACGGGCAGCCTGCTCGCCCAGCTGAAGGCCGAGGATCTCGCCCTCGGCGTCGCCGGCGAACTCGACGAACGCGCGGCCGACCACGGCGCCTTCTTCGTCTTTTTCGATCTCACCGCCAACGGTCGCGCCCACCCCGACCGCGTGCTCCAGCTCTTCTTCGCCTACGCCCGCACCCTCCAGGCCGCGCCGTATCCGCTCACCACCTTCCAAGAGCGCGCCGCCTTCGCCCGCCGCGACGAGGCCTACGTCGACCGCGGCGAGGGCAACGAGCTCGCCGCCACCCTCGCCAAGGCCACCCTCCACTACCCGCTCGAGCTCGCCGAGCGCGTCCCCTACCTCTGGCTCGCGCCCGACGAGGCCGCCTACCGCCGCGTCCTCGCCACCCTCCGGCCCGACAACACCCTCGTCACCCTCCTCGCCCCCGATGTCACCGGCGACCGCGAGGAGAAGTACTACGGGTTCAAGTACCGCTACACCGAGCAGACCGGCGCCGCCTTCGCCGCCCTCGCGCAGACGCCCGCCGAGGCCGCCACCTTCGCGCTCCCCGCCGCCAACCCCTTCGCCGCCGCCTCCACCGACGTGCTCGCCCCCTGCCCCGTCCGCCTCGTCGACGAACC